>CADDZN010000018.1 GCA_902812375.1 bacterium
CAAGGAATGAACGCGGTTTAGCCCACGTCGCGCGCGCGAAAGTTCGAGTCGGCGGGAGTTAGACCGGCGATGTCGCGGCTAACGATTCCAGCAGCTTTTTTGCGCGCTCCGCATTGAAGCCGGGAAGTTTTGCGATTGCGTCTTCTCCAGCTTCCCGAACTCCCTGAACGCTGCCGAATTCCTGAAGAAGCTGCCGGCGCTTCACCGGGCCAATACCAGGTACCTTCAATAGCTCCGATGTAACAGTGCGCATGGAACGACGCTTCCGATTGTAGGTCACGGCGAAGCGATGCGCTTCGTCGCGAGCCTGTTGCAGGAGCCGAAGCGCCGGGGAGCGTCGTGATAATTTCAACGGCTCGGTTCGCCCCCAGACGAAGATTTCCTCTTCGCGCTTAGCGAGGCTTATCAGAGGCCTGTCGGTGATGCCAGCCTCCGAGAGTGCCGCGTGAGCCGCCGACAGTTGTCCCTTTCCGCCGTCGATCACTATCAGGTCAGGTATCGGCTTCTCGTCTTTGATTCGCCGATCGAAGTAGCGCCGCACGACCTCGTGCATCGAGGCGAAATCGTCCGTCCCCTCGACGGTTTTTACCTTGAACTTCCGGTACTCCCCGCGCTTTGGTCGCGCGTTCTCGAACCACACGCAGGAGCCAACAGTGTCAGTGCCCTGAGTCGTGGAGATGTCGAAGCACACGAGCGACCGTGGGAGTCTCTGCAGGCCAAGCTCTCTACCCAACGCGTATACGGGATCTCCAGCGCGCTCTTCGGCTTCCATCGAGGAAAGCTTGAGCTCTTCCAGAAGGTGTCTCGCGTTCTGCTCGGCAAGCGCGATGAGATCGCGTCGCGGTCCCCGCTGCGGAATCACGATCCGGGTGTCGGGCAGGCTCTGCTCGAGTAGCTCTCGGTCCGGGAAATCGAATGGCAACAGCACCTGACGGGCCTTCTCCTGCATGCCCACGTAGCTGCCGGCGAGAAAGACACTCAGCACCTCGGTGTCCTCCTCGCCATCGATATTCTCGAGAAACCGCTGCTCGCGCGACAGCAGCTTACCGCTCCTGATGCGTAGAATGGTCACGCACGCATCGTCGCCATCACGCGCATATCCAATGACGTCGCGATCACCGCCTTCTACCTCGAGTACCACTGTCGGTTCTTCCATCTGCTCCAGATGCTGCAGAACATCGCGCAGCTCCGCCGCGCGCTCGAAGTCGAGTTGCTCCGCGGCGAGATCCATCCGCTCTTTCACCCGTCGCACCACTTCGTCCGGACGCCCCGACAGAAAGAGCACAACTTCATCGATCATCGCCCGATAATCGTGCTGCGACTGAGCCAGGATGCAGGGCGCTTTGCACCGTTTGATGTAGTAGTCGAGACAAGGGCGCTCGGGCATCTGCGCCGGCATGTCGTAGTTGCAACTGCGCACTGTGAAGATGCGCTTGACGACGTTGAGTGCGCGGCGCATCGCCCCGACATCGGTGTAGGGTCCGAAGTATCGAGCCCCGTCATCCTCGAGCCGCCGCGTCACATACACACGCGGGAAAGGCTCCTGAAGAGTGACCTTGATGTAGGGGTACGACTTGTCATCACGCAGCGCGATGTTGAACCGCGGGCGGTATTCCTTGATGAGATTTGCTTCCAGAATCAGCGCGTGCGCTTCGGTCGGGACGACGATCGTGTCGAGATCGGCGATCAGACTGACGAGGTGCCGCGTCTTGACGCTCTCCAGTTGATCGTTGGAGAAATAGCTGCGGACGCGCGACCGAAGCCGCTTCGCTTTTCCAACGTACAACGTGCTCCCATCCCGGCCCTTCCAGAGGTACACACCGGGTCCATCCGGAAGGTGGGCGAGTTTTACAACGACAGCATCGGGAATCGGGAGCATGTGTAATTATACCATGCGCCTGTAGACACGTTCACCGAAGCCGGAGCGGGATACGGAGCAGTCTGAAAGACCGATCGAGTACGTTGCGCGCCTCGGGAATCCCGAGCGCGGCCGTGAGCCCGACGTAGACCAAGCCGTAAACGCCGAGAAGTGCGAGCGCGATGAGCTTCGAGTGCACCGCGTTCTCATGCGCCGAGAGAAAGGGCGAGCTTCTGTCGAAGCCCAGTTTGTACGCCCAAGGGAGTGCCGCGCCCGCCACGGCAGCGAGCCAGAGTCTCGCCATCCGGGACGCCAGCAAGCGAGTCCGCCCGATCCGCTTGTCCAGCTCCCTGCGCAACAGGAAGAATTCAACCCAGCCGGCTAGTCCCGCGGACGCCGTGAGACCGGCCGCCCCAAGCTTCCGGTCGACGTGCAACAGATCAGGCAGAACGAGCGCGAAGAAATATCCGAGCGCAGTAGTGAGTACTACTCTGACCACGGCGTAGCGCAACGGAGTTCTGGTGTCACGCAGCGCGTAGAAGGTCGACGAATACAAACGGCCCATAGTCGACGCGAGTATACCGACCGTCGAGCCGATCAGGATTTGCCACACCCAGATCGTGTCACCGCGATTGAAGCGTCCGCTCTCAAAGAGCAGATGCACGATGAGGTCGCCCAGCGCGAGAAATGCCACCGCACTCGGCACGATGAAGTACGCGATGCGGTCGAGGCCACCGCTCAACCGTCCGCGCAGGTAAGCGCCAATTTCCGCGCTCGTCCCAACCGCTCTCGACATCGTTGGCAGTTCGGCCGCCGAGATCGCCATGCCGAACAGGCTTATTGGGAGAACGTAAATGGCCTGCGCGTAAGTGAACGATGATACGGCGCCATTTCCGAGATAGCTCGCGAGCCATGCATCGACGTACGCGCTGAGTTGTACGACTCCGCGTCCTATGAATGCAGGTACGAAATTGCGAAAGACATTGCGGACACTCGCCGCGGCGGCAGTAAGTCTGGGCCTCACGCCGCGCGCTACCGAGATCACCTGAGGAAGTTGCACGCCGAATTGCAGGGCGCTTCCGATCACCGATCCGTATGCGAGGTACGTCGCGAGCTGTACCTGGGTGTGGCCTTTGTGGAAGAGAACCAGCGTGGCCACCATAGCAAGATTCCAGACAACGGGCGCCGTATACGACATGAAGAATCGGCGGTGGCTATTGAGGATTCCCAGACACCACGCCGAGAAAACAAGGAGGCCCGCGCCGGGAAAGAGAATCCGCGTGAGCTGCACGGTGAGATCGCGCTTGCTCCCTGTAAACCCGTTTGCTATCACCGCGACGAGATACGGAGCCGTCACCACACCGATGAGCACGATTATCGCCGCGACTAACGCGAGCATACCGGCGATTGCTCCGGCGAGCCTCGTTGCCTCTTCCTCGTCTCCTTTGCCGAGGAGGCCGGCGTACTCCGGAATAAACGACGCCGAGAGAACGCCTTCACCGAAAAGATTCTGGAGCATATTGGGGATGCGGAACGCCGCATTGAATGCGTCCGCCGCGAGGTCAGCGCCCAAATAGCGCGCCATCATGGTCTGGCGAATCAGGCCGGCGAGCCTGCTCAGCAGAATTCCAGTTCCAACCAGGAATGCCGCGCCCTTCGATCTGTCGAACGCGCGGCCTGGCGTGCGCACCGCGCGACGCCGTTCGATCGGCGTCGAGGCCTCGGTTATTTCATCGGACTCTGGCGGAAGAAATTCCGGAAGCGACCTTGAAGTGTCCTCTGCGCTATCGCTCACCGTGTGCTCCGCGCACGATTGCTCTCGAGCGTGTTCGCGCTGATGCTGTCGCCGTCGATGAGGCGGCGGGCATGCACCATAGCTTGTCCGAACATGTCGTCGCGGAGTGCTGGACCGTATCGCGCAAGGAGCGGCACGAAGTTGAGACCACGTTCTTGTTGCTTGCCAAGTGGGTAGAGAGACCCACGCGCCGTCGCGATCTCAGTCATGAGATCAGCGTGTTTTCTCTTCACCGCCGCGATCAGGCGGCGCTCAAATCGATCGAGTCGGCGCATCAGATTTGCGCGCAAGCCGCCCGTCACAGCACCGCTCACTGGCGCGCCCTCCTGCGCAACGGCTTCGGTCAGCGCATTCACTCGTTCATCGACCGCGTCGCGCAACCGGCCCAGCTCGTGGGTGATGCGATTGGGAAGCTGCGCGCGCGCGATCCGCGACTCGGCTTCGTGCGGATCCCGCAGATCGCCCGGCGCGAGCCCAAGTCGATTCAGGATACGCTCAACGTGTGGCTCGATTATCGTGCAAGACCACCGTGGCAGAATTGCCGGCCGCGCTACATCGAGTATTTCCGCGATCGGTTGCAGTTGCGCAAAGTACGAGATCTCAGCCGCTCCGCCTATGTAGGTGACTGTTGGCAAAATCGACCGCTCGACCACCGGTCTGAGGAGGACGTTCGGACCGAGCTCGTCGGAGTGCGTATGCTTTGGTGCAGCTTTGATCGGAACTCGCTTCCTCCCACCGGGCGTCGCGCTGAAGACGAGCGAAAGGCCCGGCACGTCCTGCACCTGCGGGGAGAATCCGGCCGCCTCGATTTCTTCATTTCGGGCACGAATGGCCGCTGCTATCTGACTCGCCCGTCCCAACGCGCTGGCGAGCAAGGGTCTGGCGGCCGCCCGGGTCGCGGGATGTGACGCATCGAGCACCGCAATACCAAGTGGCGCGAGGAGAGCCCGAAGGAACGACACGTAAGCGGAACCGACCGTCTCTCCCTTCCGATAACATCGCGCGAGCAATTCGATCGGCGTTGTATCGAGTGCTCCGCCCGCTGATTCTGTGAGCGCCTGGAGCTGCATGGAGACATCGCCGAGCGGCATCGCGGACAAAGGCAGTCCGAGCGGCTCTGTATGCTCCATTCGGAGGAGCTGCGCCCCGCCGATGAGAGAGATTGCAGTGGTACTCGCTTCCTTGAAATCGGTGTCATCCGTCGCCGCCCAAAAGATCGGGGCCACGGGAACGCCGGTTGCCGCCTGAAGCGCGTCCGCAAAAGCCAGCGCGCTCAGCGCCTTTGAGAGCGTGTATACGGGCCCGCCGAAGAGGCCCGGCTGCTGGCCCGTGGTAACCACGACTCCGCGCCCGCCGACAACCGTATCTAAACGTTCGCTCGCTTTTCCTGTTGCAGCGATCGCGGGTCCGAGGTGCTCCAGCCAGCTCCTGGTATGTCCATCGCGCACACTTTCACAACGTGACCGCCACGACTCCGAGTTGTCCGGGAGCGACTCGTACCATCCGGCAGGGACATCACCTGAAATCTTCGCTGTCGCGAGCGGATTTCCCGCGATTGTCTTTGAGATGACGCGCGGCGCAGTCAACGTCGTCTCGCGAAGAGGATCGTTCGCGGAGAATGCTCAGACCATTCGGCGCCGCCGTAATCGCCAATCCGGCGCACGATGGCGAAACCCGCGGATTCGAGCATCTGCTGCAGGTCTTTCGCAGTGAGCAATCTCACTCGTTCGAAGTATTCCTTTCCTGGTTCCCGCAGCCGGATCGTTTTCTCGACGAAACGGTCGTCGGGGCTGATAGTTCTCGTCTGCTCGATTGTGATGCCGTTCTCGACTCGTTCGTCATAGGGGACGAGATCTGTTCGCACTTCTGACGCATTGAGGAAATCGATCACGAGCGTGCCGCCTTCTCTGAGCGTCGCGGCTACGCACACGAGCACTCGCTCGTTCTCACGATCGTCCTCGAAGTAGCCGAAGCTCGTGAACAGGTTGACCACCAGGTCGAAGCTTCGCGGCGCGAATGGCAACTCGCGCATGTCCGCTCTGACGTACGGGTCGCTGGGCATCTCGCGTCTCGCGATGCGCAACAATGCGGCTGAAAGGTCGAGACCGACGGTCCACCACCGCTCGCAGAGAGCACGGGAATGACGACCCGCACCGCAGCCCAGATCGAGCACAGAGCGGATGTCGCTTCCATCAAGGACTCGCGCGATCAACTCCACGACGTGCTCAGCCTCTGTTTCGTCGCGGTGCTGGTAGATCCGCAAATAATCCTCGCCGAACCATTCCTCGAACCAGTCGGCCTCCTCGGAGCCGGCACGCTGTTTCGCTGCCTGATTCGGACTGGCATTATTCACTTGTGGTACGGCTCGCCGCGCACGATTGTACCGGCGCGATACAGTTGCTCGGCGAGCACGAGCCTGGCGAGCTCATGAGGCAGCGTCCACGGAGAGAGCGACAGTCTGGTCGATGCGCGCGCGGAGACCTCCGCCGGAAGTCCAAATGCCCCACCGATCACGAACGCGATATCCCGATCGTCCACTCGCGCGCGCTGCAGAAAGTCGGCGAATTGTTTGGAGTCGAGCGATTTCCCACTCTGCTCGCAAGCCACGATGTGCGCGCGCGGGGGAATTCGCTCGGCCAACCGCTCGCCTTCTCTTTCCTTCACACGATCCGGCGACGCGCCCGCTGCGCGCTCTTCGCGCACCTCATGTACGTCGAGCGGCCAATACCGCGCCGCTCGTGTCTCGTAATCCCGGATTGCTTCGCCGAGAGCCGGGTTACGCGCCTTCCCTACCACGGCGACGACCAGTCGCATCTACGCGTAAATGCCGCGGAGCCTGTGGACGCTGGCGACTCTGCTGATGGAAAGCATGTACGACGCGGTGCGCATGTTCACGCGATGTTGTCTGGAGAGTCCCAGTACATCGTGGAAGCTTCGCTTCATGATCGTCTCCAGACGCTCGTTGACAAGATCTTCCGGCCAGAAATATCCGCCGCGATCCTGAACCCACTCGAAATATGAGACAGTGACTCCCCCGGCGTTGGCCAGGATGTCGGGGATCACGAAGATCCCGTTCTCGTCGAGGATCGAGTCCGCGGCGGCTGTCGTCGGTCCGTTCGCGCCTTCACAGATGATGCGCGCCTTGATGTCCTTCGCGTTCTTGGTCGTGATCACATTCTCGAGCGCGGCTGGAACGAGCACGTCGACGTCGAGAGTGAGCAGATCGGCGGCCGGGATGGCGTCTCCCTTGTCGTAACCCTCGAGGGAGCGATGCTTCTTCACGTGAGCCATCGCGTCATCGATGTCGATGCCCTTTGCATTGTACACAGACCGGGACCGATCTCCGATCGCAACGATCTTACAACCTTCACGTGCGAGGAGTTGCGCCGCAACGGAGCCAACGTTGCCAAACCCCTGCACGGAAACCGTGGTGCCTTTTACAGGCATGCCGAGATGATGAAGTGCTTCCTTGGTGACGATCATGCAACCGCGACCGGTCGCTTCACGCCGACCGAGTGAGCCGCCGAGCTCCACAGGTTTTCCGGTAACGACGGCAGTCGTCGTATGGCCGACGTGCATAGAGTACGTGTCCATCACCCAGGCCATCACGCGTTCGTTCGTGTTAACGTCGGGGGCTGGGACGTCCGAATCTGGACCGAGGGTGTTGATGATTCCCGATGTGTAGCGACGCGTGAGTTTCTCGAGCTCGCCAGCGCTCATAGCCAGCGGATCGCACTTCACTCCGCCCTTCGATCCACCGAACGGGATGTTCACGACGGCGCACTTCCAGGTCATCCATGCCGCAAGAGCTTTGACTTCCTCGAGCGTTACTTGCATGTCGAACCTTATTCCGCCTTTCGCCGGTCCGCGCGATGTGTTGTACAACACGCGATAACCTTCGTACACCTCGACTTCTCCGTTGTCCAGCATCACTGGAATGGAGATGATTACCTGTTTTTCGGCTTGCCTGAGAACTTTGTACATGCCGGGCTCGAGATCGAGCAGTTCGGCGGCCTTGTCGAAGCGGGACATCATCGCCTCGAATGGGTTCTCTTCGTCTAGAAAATGATCTTTGTCGGGGCGGACGAGCTTGTGGGCGGGAATTTTGTAATCGGTAGCCATGACGTTGAATTTGAGGGTCGTATCGGCTGGTAGTTCAGCGCGTGACCGAGAGCAGATTGTCGAGCATCTTGTCGATATGAGGCTGGCCCTCCTCGATCTTCAAGCGCTGTGAAACATACCATAATGACCCCGCTTGTGGAGGCCAAATGGATTCCAGTTTCACTGCATCTTTGAGAGTGCAAACAACGAAGTCTGAGCTCATCGCGCTGTCCGCAAGCGCTCGCGCTTCGCGCCTGTTGAAACGGTGGTGATCCGGAAAACTGTGTGGACGCACTATCGCTCCAAGGGCGGTGAGCTGCTTGAAAAACGACTCCGGCCGCGCTATTGCCGCGATCGCCATAAGATCAGCGCCGTTCACGACATGCAGTGGCAGTGTGTATCCCGTCGCCGTGCTGCGAAGCTCCGCCGGCGCGAGATGCGCAACGGCTACCGGCACATTCGGCGCTACTCGAGAAATAGCGCGCCGCAGATCGTCCACTGCGTTTGCCCCCGCGATTTTTCGGGTCACGATAATCAGACTTGCCCGGCGCGCGGCGCGCAACGGCTCTCGCCACGGTCCCGCAGGCAGCAGCCTCGCCGAGCCAGTCCAAGCATCTGCATCCAGGAGCAGAACGTCTACATCGCGCGCCGCGCGACGATGTTGAAATGCATCATCAAGGATGACGACGTCGACTCCCTGCGCTATCGCCTCTCTGATGCCGCGAACACGGTCGGCCGCAACGATCACCGGGACGCCGGCGTTGAGCCGCTCGTGGACCATGGTCTCGTCGCCTCCGTAGCCACGAAGTACGATGGCCGGCGCCGCTCCTCTTTCCAGGATCTGCCGCGCTATCCAGGCCGCTACCGGCGTCTTTCCTGTTCCACCCACCGAAAGATTTCCGACGCTTACCACAGGCACCGAAAATTGTTCGGGCCTGAGCAACTTCGCATCATAGAGCCTGCTCCGTGCCGAAACGACTCCGCGATAGAGCAGCTCCAGGGGCGAAAGAAGCGCGCGCGCGGCGGTCGCTCCCTTGTCACTTCCTGCCCAGATCGAGTTTGTAATTCCGCGAAGGTCAACCACTCGCCATTCCCGCGGCATCGCTCATGAGGCGTTCGAAGCGAGGAGCCTCCTCGGCCGCCGCGCGCGCGTTGTCCGCGGCCACTTTACTCGGTACTCCGTACGCGACCGTCACGTGGGCAAAGGGCTTTGGAATCATGAAACGATCCCAACTGTTAAGGCGCCACGCTCGATCCACGGAGATCGCGACCGGAAGAATATGAGTGTCGCTTCTTTGCGCGGCGACCAGCGCGCCCGGAGCGAACTTTTCAGCGGGCCCGCGCGGGCCGTCTGGGGTAATCGCGATCTCACTTCCGGACTGGAGCTCGCGAACGAGTGAGATCAACGCTTTGTTGGCACCGCGTGTCGTCGAGCCGCGGATCAAACCATACCCAAGTGACTCAGCGGCGCGAGCGACGAGCTCGCCATCACGGTGCTCGCTGATTAACACCTTCACGCCTTCGCCACGGTGGAACCACAAAAGCGGTAACAGGTGACCGTGCCACAGCGAGAAAATGAATGCGTTTTTGCCCCCGCGAAGCCTCCGCACCGCGTCGCCATTCACGACGCGGAAGCGCCACGTGCGCCCAATGAGCTGAAGAAATCCCCGCGCGAGTAAAAGGGTAACGCGAGACTTCCACGGAAGTTCTTCGCGCTCAGACATTAGCCCGTCGCGCCAATAAGCTCGCTCGCGATTCGAGCCACTCGTTCGGCGGCACCCGGCGTCCCGAGCTTGCTTCGAACTTCCGCGAGCCCCGCAAGGACTTCGCGGCGCCGGGTACTGGCCCGATCAAGGAGATCTACCATCACATCGGCAATTCTCGAGGGAACGATTTCGTCCTGAATGAACTCCCGTGCGACCTCGCGCCCAGCTACGACGTTCACGAGACCAATGTGGGGCACCTTCACGAGTCGCTTCGCAAGCGCATAGGAAATCCGACCCGTGCGATATACGACGACGAGCGGACAATCCGCTATCGCCGCCTCCAGTGTCGTCGTCCCACTTTTGCAAACACCAGCATCGGCGGCACGCAAAACGGTGAGCGACGCCGAGTGCACGAGTCGGAATGGACAGCGTCCTGTGTCGAGTGCGACGGTCGGTGCAACGCTCACCACTACCTCCAGACCCTTGATCCGCCGCTGAAGCTCTTTTGCGGTCGCGACGAAGTCGTCGATGTGTCGGTCGATCTCCTGTTGACGACTTCCTGGGAAAAGCGCGAGTACCGGCGCGTCGGGCGGAAGTTCCAGAGTCTCGCGAGCTTCCTGCCGCGTGGGCATATCGACCGCGCGGTCTAACAAGGGATGTCCAACGAACGTCGCATCGATTCCGTAGCCGCGGAGCAGCGCTTCCTCGAACGGCAGAATCACGGCGGCTTTTGAGACGAGCTGAGCAAGCTTGGGAATTCGCCCCGCTCCCCAGGCCCACACCTGCGGCGTCACGTAGTAGAGCACGGGAACGCCGCACTCTTTAGCGGCGGCCGCCACTTTCATATTGAATCCCGGGTAATCGATGAGAATCAGCAGTGCGACCTCACCACTCTGCATCATCGACCGAAGCCGGCGCAAAAGCAGAAAATGCCGGGGGACGTGCTTCAGGACTTCGAGAAATCCCATTACTCCGAGCTCCGAGTCGCGGTGCACGAGCTCGACTCCTTGTTCAGCCAGCCTCGGACCGCCAACCGCCGTGAGAACAATTTCGGGCCGGATGCGTTGCAATGCCGCAGCTACCCCGGCCGCGTGAAGGTCTCCGGATGCTTCCCCAACGACGAACAGAATCTTACGCATTCTGCTGCACTCGTCCCACGAGTGAGGGCAGAGTGAGCTCGATCTCCTTTACTATCCTGAGCGCGACTCCCAGCGCCAATCTTCCCTCTTCGCCCGTCACTACGACAGGAGCCTCACCCCTCAGTGCGGACGCGAAACTTTCCAGCTCGAGTTTCAGCGGCTCTCCCGGCGGAGCCTCGAGCTTGATGCGGTCAACGAACGCCGCCATGTCCGCTGGAGCGGAGCGCACGGACTGCGGGTCGATGTCCGAACGGAGTCGAAAGAATTCGCCGGTGCCAGCGGCGAGATCGAGCGACAGATATCCGCTCTGCTGAAAGATCCGAATCTTTCGCTTCCTCTCGCGCGAGATCCTGCTCGAGGTAATGTTGGCGACTGCTCCGGAAACGAAAGTCACCCGTGCGTTCGCGATGTCCAGCATTGGTGTCAATACCGGCACGCCGACAGCGGAGATGTCCCGGGCGCCCGACCCGACCAGGGTCAGAAGCAGATCGATGTCGTGAATCATCAGGTCGAGAACCACGGCGACGTCCGAGCCGCGCGGGCTGAAGGGCGCGAGCCGCTCGCTGTCGATGAATCGCGGCTTGTTCACGTGCGGTAACGCAGCGCGCACGGCCTGGTTGAATCTCTCGATGTGTCCGATCTGGATCATCACGCCGGCCTCACGCGCCAGCGACAGCAAGGTGTCGGCTTCGTCGAGCGTGGTCGTGATCGGTTTCTCGATGAACACGTGCTTGCCGCGTGTAATTGCGGCCTTCGCCACCGCGAAATGTTGTGAGGTCGGAACCACGATGACCATCGCGTCGGACACATCGAGCAACGACGTCAGAGTATCGTGGGCACTGACTGCAAGCTCTTTCGCCACCTCCCGCGCGCGATCGTGCCTCGACTCCACGAATCCCGTGAACTCGATCCCAGGGAGGTCACGCAAAATTCTTATGTGATGAAATCCGAGGCTGCCCGCGCCGACTACGCCAACGCGTGGCGTTTTGGTCAAATCACTACCCCTCGCTCACTCGCCTCGACGAAGCGAACCAACTCTTTCACTTCCGGAAGCGGCTCGAGATCCGTCTCCGCCCGTTCGATCGCCTGCGTCACGTTCAGATCGGATCGGAAAAGCAGACGGTACGCCCGCTTGAGCTCACGGATCGTTGATTCAGGCATTCCGCTGCGCTGGAGCCCAATGGTGTTGAGTCCGTAAAGTTTGACCGGATTTCCCACTGCTTTGAGAAATGGCGGAATGTCCTTGGACACCCGCGAGCATCCACCGATGAAGCTATGTCTGCCAATCCGCGCGAATTGGTGCACGGCACAGAGCCCTGAAACGATTGCTTTGTCCTCGATCGTCACGTGTCCAGCGAGCTGCACCACGTTCGAGAGGATCACATTGTTTCCAATCACGCAGTCGTGCGCGATGTGTACGTAAGACATGAGGAGGCAGTTGCGGCCGACGATCGTCTTGCAGGAATGCGCGGTTCCGCGGTTGATCGTCGCATACTCGCGGATCACTGTGCCGTCGCCAATCTCGACCGTCGTCTCCTCCCCAGCATATTTCAAATCCTGCGGCGGTCCGCCAAGCACACTGCCGACGCCCACTTTCACCATCGAGCCCAGGGTAACATTGCGATCGAGCATCGCGCGCGGCGAGATGACCGATCCGTCGCCGATCGAACAGCCGTCGCCGATAATCGCAAAAGGGCCGATCTCCACATCAGTTCCGATTTCCGCGTCGCTCGAAACTACCGCGGTTGGATGTATGCGCGAGCTCGTCATCGATCTCTGATGGTTGCCGCCATGTCCGCCTCGACCACCACCTCTCCGTCTACTTTGCCGATGCCGCGCATCTTGCACACGGTCCCCCTCAACTGCAGCACGTCCAGCTCGAAGCGAAGTTGATCACCGGGCTTGACGGGTCGGCGAAACTTTACGTTGTCGAGCGACATGAAGTACACGACCTTGGTATCCGGGTCGGCAACCGAGCCGAGCAGCAGCATTCCGCCAACCTGGGCCATCGCCTCGATGATCAGCACACCCGGCATTATCGGATGACCCGGGAAGTGTCCCTGAAAAAATGGCTCGTTGATCGTGACGTTCTTGATGCCGACGATCCGCTTCTTCTCCTCGATCTCAATGATCCTGTCAACGAGCAGGAACGGATAGCGGTGCGGAAGCACTTTCATGATGTCATCGATCGCAAACGTCGTCTTCTTTTCTTCCATCCCGTTCTCCTTTCTGGCCGCCTTCACCAACTCGCGAACCAGCGTCACCGTCCCCCGGTGGCTCGGTCTTATAGCAACGATCCGGGCGCGAACACGCGCGCCGGCAAGAGCAAGATCTCCCACACAATCCATGGCCTTGTGCCGGACGAATTCATCTGTCCACCGCAGCTCTCCGCTCAGAATATCGCTCTCTCCGAGCACTACCGCATTCTCGAGGCTGGCGCCACGGATCAGTCCCTTTTCTCGCAACGCATCGACTTCATGAATGAAGCCAAATGTCCGCGCCGCTGATAGCTCCTTAACAAAACACTCCTTCGTTACCAGGAAGCGCCGCGATTGCGAGCCGATAAGCCGATGCGGAAACTCGATCGTCACATCGAGCTCGAGCTCGCCGGCTGGAAACGCTTCATAGACCGACGCGCCGTCTATGATCCGGACGGGCTCGGTGAGCTCGAGGAAATCCGGCTCGCCATCCAGCAGCGCAATACCTGCCTCGGAGAGCGCTGCTACGAAGGGCGCCGCGCTGCCATCGAGAATCGGTGGCTCCGGACCATCCATGTCGATGGTTACGTCATCGATGCCGAGACCGCTCACCGCCGCGAGAACGTGCTCGACGGTGTGGATTGCGTACTCCCCCGCTCCAAGCTGGGTGCGGCGCTCACTGCCACTGACCTGGCTCACATCCGCGCGAATCTGTGGCGAGCCCGCGCAATCTGTTCGGCGGAAGATTATTCCCTGTCGGCTTGTCGCCGGCCGGAAAGTGATCCTGCATTGCACTCCCAGATGAAGCCCGATGCCCTCGAGCACCGCGGGACGCGCGAGAGTCCTTCGACTCACCTTGCTTCGGATCCTTCCAGCAATTTCTCCAGGCGACGAATCATGGCCGCCAATTTATACAGGGCCGCGGAGGCGCGGAGGGATTCGCGGTGGGGTCGCGCTGGATATCCGGACCACGTTTCTCCAGCAGGGATGTCACCGAAGACGCCCGCCTGCGCCGCAACACGCGCACCCGCCCCGATCGTTAGATGACCGGCGATTCCCGCTTGACCAGCGATGATAGCTCCGTCCTCGACCGTCACCGAGCCGGCGATCCCGACTTGCGCCATGATGAGACACTTCTCGCCGATACGCACGTTGTGCGCAACATGCACCAGATTATCGACCTTGGTCCCTCTCCCGACAACGGTATCGTCGATGCTGCCGCGATCGACTGTCGAGTTTGCTCCGATCTCGACGTCGTCGCCGACGATGCATCGGCCAACGTGCGGAATTTTTTGATGTCCGCCATCTCGAAAGACATACCCGAAACCATCACTCCCGAGCCGCACGCCCGAGTGGAGAAAGACCCTCGCGCCTATCGACGCGCCCCGATAAACCGTCACGTGCGCCCATAGCCGCGACCCCTGCCCAATGACGACGTCCTCTCCGACTACGCAATGTGATCCGACGACGACATCGTCTCCGAGCTTCGCGTTCACGCCGATTATCGCGTAGTCTCCGATCGTAACCCGCTCGCCGAGCACCGCTCCGCGTCCGATTCGCGCCGTCGGCGAGACCCCACCGGGCGCCCGGCGCTCAGGGTAAAGTCTCGGCAACACTGCGAGGAGTTTCTCCAAGGGCTTCTCGACAATTATTCGGGCGCGGGACCCGCACGCTACATCGCGAAACGCCGGGTCGACCAGAACCACACCGGCGCGCGTGGTCGCCAGCAGCGACTGATACTTCGCGTTGCTCAGGATGCTGAGTTCGTCTGTCTCGGCCCGGTCGAGGGGCGCAACTCCGACCACTGAAACGCTGCCATCTCCGATCAATTCCCCGGAGACAAGGGCCGCAATAGCCTCAGCGGTGATGGTGCTAGCACCATCACCGCTGATCGACTTTGCGGAGTCGTTTACCGGCGTCACTTCTTCGGCCGAGTCACTCCCGCGGGTTGTGGCACCAAGGCACCACCTGGTGCTGCAGGCGGCGCGCCCTGCGACTTGAGACGTGCGAGAACACGGTCGGTGAGATCAAGGCGCTTGTCGGCCGCGACGACAACGCTCGTCTGAGCACCGACGTCGAGGATCATGGAATAGCCATCCTCGGCGCGAATCGCCTCGATGACCTTCTGAACCCGCTCCATGATTGGCTTGACGAGCTCTGCCTGTCGCGCCTGCATAGTCGAGTCGAGTCCGCGGGCGCGGGTCTGGTATTCCGCCTCCCGATCGCGGATGGCTTTGCCGCGCGCAGCGCGTGCGGCCGTATCCAGCTTTGGCGCGTCTCGGTCGAAGGCGGCCATCAACGTGTTCAGCGAATCGTTCATCCGCTGTAGCTGCTGCCGGTAGGTACCGACCTCGCGGTCAAACTGCGCCTCCGCCTCGGCACGGCCGGGAGCCTCCTGAAGGAGTAGCGCGGAATTTATGTAACCGATCTTGACGGGGCCCGGTGGAGCGTTGGCGGTAGCGGTCTGCCCGCTCCCGGTTCCGGCAAGCGCCAGCGACGCGGCCAGTGCGGCGAAGCCCGCACGAAAAAGCACTCGCATTCTATGACTCCAGTGTTAGAAGAATTGTCCTAATTTGAAATGAAGCTTCCAGCCAGGTGCCGGACGCCCTTGAGCATCAACTTTGTCGAACCCATACCCGAGATCAACACCCAAAGGTCCCAGCGGACTCAAGGTGCTCACTCCAAATCCCGCGCTGCGGAATAGCCGCGTCGGATCGAACTCTCGTGGCTTGTTCCACACGTTGCCACCCTCGAAGAACGTGTTCACGTAGAGTGACTGATTGATACGCAGCCCTATCTCGCCAGTCCCCACGAAGAAAGCGTTGCCGAACGAAGACACGCTCGCCTGATTCTGATCGGCTCTTGGATTGAATCCGCTCGGCGTAATCGAGAACTCATCGTAACCGCGTAACTGCTCTCCGTACTGCGTTCCGCCAAGCGTGAATGCCTGGGAGTAAAAGAACGGTCCTGTGCTACCAAACACGGCTCCGGCGCGCGCGGAGAGACCGATGACGAACATCATCGGCTCGCCACCCAGAAGACTGCCACCAATGTGTCCAATCGGCGCATATGACCGCAGCTCGGAGGTGTAGCGTTGGAAGGCTGCGGTACCTCCAAGCGGTCCGCCGTTGAATTGCGCGTTGAACGACTGCAAGCCGCCGTCGGCCGGAAAAGGTAGACCGGTGCGAGTGTCGTGCTGCGCGGTAAAGCCCAACGTTGACCGGAAGCAGTTCTTGCATGCCTCAGCAACGGTCCCGAGCAAGCCTTGGCTCTGATACTTCACCTTCTCGCCTCCATACGAGACGAAGAGGCGTGTATAGAGAGAGTTCGGGACCGGGAAGCCGAGCTGGATCTGGCCGCCCGTGCGCACCGCGCCGCCCAGCTCGGCGATCTGGAATCGCGACATGCTGTGGTAGGCCGTGAGGCTACCCGAGATGCGCGATTGCCGGATGTTCGGATCGCTATACGTGGTATTGAAGTCGTTGATGTATTTCCCGAATTGCCATTGGACCTGAGCACGCTTGCAGCGTCCGAGAAGATTTGGTTGGTCCAGTCCTATGAAGCCACCCAGGCCGGTACCCTGTCCCATCGACGCCCCGAAGTTCACGTTGCCCGTGCGCTTTTCCTTGACGTGGAAGATGATGTCCACGTCGCCTTGATCACCGCTCGGCCGCGTCTCGGGGGCGGGCATCGGAGTCTCGAAGAAGTTGAGATTGCCGATGTTCTGGTAGCTGCGAATGAGGTAGTTGCGGTTGAACACCTGGCCCGGGGCGAGAACAATCTGCTCGCGAATGCAGGACTCGTGGGTGTAGTCGTTGCCGGTGATCTCGATGCGATTGACGATCGCGGGAGATCTCTCTTCGATCTCCCACCGCAGGTTTACCTTCCGCACGGAATCGGCGCCGGGCACGCGCTCCGTGACCGGACGTATCTGAGCGTAGATGTAGCCCTCGTCATTGTAGGCTTCTACCAGCTTTTCCTGCGCGTCATCCCATTTTGCGGCGTCGAAGGTGTTTGGCGGATTGATGTAGCTTCGGCGCAACAGACTGAGAGCCTGCTGAGTGACCGTTGCCTGCTGATTCCTTCCGAACGGGTAGAACTCGCCTATTTGCTCGGTCGAGAACCGGCGGTTACCGAGTACCTCGAAATTTCCCACCACGTACCTTGGGCCTTCGCTCACGGTGATGTCGATAAGCCCTTTACCCTTCGCGCGGTCGACGATCAATGTGTCCTTGAGAACTCGGAAGTCGATATAACCGCGACTGCCGTAGAGCTGAGGGATATGCTCGCTGAGATCGGCAGCGAACTTTGCATCGTCGAATTCGCCGTTTCTCGTCCAGAGAAATCCTTCCGGCTTGGTTTCCATCGCGCCGACGATGTCCTCGTCGGAGATGTTCTTGTTGCCATTGATTCGAATTCCGGATACTGCGAGCCTGCGGCCCTCATCGATGCGGAAATCGATCGAGAGTTTGCCATCCCTGATCGTCGAGTCTGCCTGAATGCGGGCGAGGTAATACCCGTTGCTCTCGTAGAGAGAGTCGGTGCTCGCTATCGCCTGAGCGATCTTGCCCGGGTCGACCGGCGCGCCGGTTGCGAACGCGAGCTTTTCCTTCACCGTTTTTGGAGACACGCGGTCGGCGCCGAGAACTCGATAGCTCGCCAGAATCGGTCGCTCACGGACCTGGATGACGAGTGTCGCCTTACCAGTCGCTGGCGAGACCCGACAAACGATCTGCACGTCGTCGAACTGCCCGGTGGCGTAGAGCGCCTTGATCGCTGACTGAATGTCGCGAACGTTGAGCGCCGCGCCTGTCGTCAGGCCAGAGGTTGCGCGGACGGCGGCACTATCAACGCGGGAATTACCGGTTGAAACTATGGCATCAGGCGTCGAGCAAGCTCCGGGCGCGGTCTCCTGTGCATGTGCGGAAACCGCGCTCGCGGCAACGAGCGCCAGCACGTACGTAATTCTTTTATGCATGTCCCAAATATACACCAAACAGTTTTATGGAGGTCCGGCGGAGCCACGGTATCCCCATTAGACAAAAGGGCTGCGGGAGAGTTGCTTCTCCCGCAGCCCTTTGTTTTGGTGTTGGCGGTTACGCCTTTGGAGTCCCGCTCAGTACACGGAATTCCAGCTTCTCGCCGTCGGCAGCCAGATCGACTTCGATCTCGTCTCCCTTTGCGAACTCGGCGAGCAGGATCTTCTCGGAGAGCGGATCCTCGATGTACTTCTGAATCGCGCGCTTGAGTGGACGTGCCCCAAACTTCTCGTCGTAGCCGTGCTTCACGAGGAAGCCCGATCCCGATTCGGTGAGCTTTAGCGTCAACTCCTCGTCGCCCAGCCTCTTCTGTACATCCTTGAGGAGGATTCCGACAATCTCGGCAATGTTTGCCTCGGAAAGCGGGTGGAAGACGATCACGTCGTCGAGCCGGTTCAGGAACTCCGGGTTGAAGACATGCTGCATCTCTTCTTTCACCTTCTCAGCGATCCGATCGAAGTTCGACTTCAGATCGGGAGCGTGGAAGCCGAGTCCGCGGCCCTTGGTAATGTCGCGGGCTCCGACGTTCGACGTCATGATCACGACGGTGTTCTTGAAGTCGATCACGCGGCCGTAGTTGTCGGTGAGGTGTCCCTCATCGAGCACCTGGAGCAGGATGTTGAACACATCCGGGTGCGCCTTCTCGATCTCGTCGAGAAGGACCACGCTATACGGCTTGCGACGTACTGCCTTCGTGAGCGTTCCGGAGTCTTCATACCCGACGTAGCCCGGAGGCGCTCCGATCAAACGCGAGACCGAGAACTTCTCCATGTATTCGCTCATGTCGACGCGAATCAGCGCCGACGGATCAGCGAACAGGAACTTCGCGAGCGACCGCGCGACTTCAGTCTTTCCGACGCCGGTTGGCCCGGAGAAGATGAACGAGCCGATCGGACGATTCGGATCCTTGAGTCCGGCGCGGCTGCGACGGATCGAGCGAGCAAGAGCCTTGATCGCTTCTTCCTGTGCGACCACCGACGCGTGGAGCTCTTCTTCCATGCGAAGCAGTCTCGCAGTCTCGGCTTCCTGAAGACGCATCACCGGAATTCCAGTCCAGCGACTCACGATGAACGACACTTCCTCCTCGCCGAGTACGGGACGGTGCGACTGACGATGCTTCTCCCACTCTTCCTGCTTGCGACGGATGTCACCTTGCAGCTCACGTTCACGATCGCGGAGTGACGCAGCGCGCTCGAAGTTCTGATCGCGCACAGCGGCTTCCTTGTCGACATTGACGGCGTCGAGCAATCCCTTCAGCTCGGCGACTGCCGGCGGAGGTGACTGGGTCGCGAGACGCGCACGTGCACCGGCCTCGTCGATCACATCGATCGCCTTGTCCGGAAGGAACCTGTCCGTGATGTAGCGCTCGGACATCTTCGCCGCGGCGGCAAGCGTCGTATCGGGAATCGTGACCTTGTGGTGCTCCTCGTACTTCTTGCGCAGACCCTTCAGAATCTCGACTGTCTCGTCGACAGTAGGCGGCTCGACGATGACGGTCTGGAAGCGGCGCTCGAGAGCGCCGTCCTTCTCGATGTATTTGCGGTACTCGTTCAGAGTTGACGCACCGACGCACTGCAGCTCGCCACGCGCAAGCGCTGGCTTGAGCATGTTGCTCGCATCGATTGCGCCTTCCGCAGCACCCGCTCCGACGAGCGTGTGCAGCTCGTCGATGAACAGGATGATGTTCTTGTTCTGCGCGATCTCATTCATGACCGCTTTGAGTCGCTCCTCGAACTGGCCGCGATATTTGGTTCCAGCGATAACGGCGGCCATATCGAGCGACAACACGCGATTGTCACGGAGAGAATCCGGGCACTCACCGTTCGCGATGAGCTGCGCGAGCCCTTCGACGATGGCAGTTTTGCCTACCCCGGGCTCGCCGATGAGAACCGGATTGTTCTTCTTGCGGCGGGTCAGAATTTCCATGACGCGCTCGATCTCCTTGCCGCGGCCAATTGTTGGGTCGAGCTG
>CADDZN010000019.1 GCA_902812375.1 bacterium
CTATTGTACGAGCATAAGTGGTCCGCCCTGAGTGCGTTTATGGAAGCGGCGCGCTACAGGAATGCGAGCCTGCCAGGCATTTCCGGGATGGAAAAATGGGGGAAAGCGTTTGCCGCAGTCGATCCGCAGGTAATCAGCTTTCCTAGGCTAGCGGTTACGCTTCCGATGCGAATAACACCTGTGGGCACTCCCACTGTTCGAGTGAGAATCAACGGGAAGGATTACCACTTCTGGCTCGACACAGGGTCGAGCATTACGGTGCTAAGCTCTGATGTCGCGGCGGCGATACATGTGTCAGTTCTCAGTGAGGATACTCTCACGGTGGCGACATTCGCCGGTGTTGCACCGGCGCGGCCAGCCGTGCTTCCGCGAATGGAGTTGGGCCCGATAGCGATCACAAACTCTCCGGCTATAGTCATCGATTCCCGACTCATGCGGATACAGGGAACGGGAGAAGGCATAAGGTGGCCGGGACTGGCTGTGGACGGCATCATCGGCTGGGATATCATCCGTCACTTCGACATTCTGCTCGACTACGCAAATGGCCAGGCCATCGTGCGACAGCCGGAGAACCTCGGCACTACCGGGACGCCAGCGCAAAATCTGAAGTGGGTGGGGAGGCCTTACATTCGGCTTCTGACAAGATCGGGAGCAACACTACACCTGACACTCGACACGGGAGCGCAGGGCAGCTTCCTCAACGCCGCCGTCCTGCAGAAAGCGCAGGAGGGTGCCATTCCCTCGAACGCCCGCGCTTACGGAATTGCGCGTACCGGAGGTCAGGCGGCGCAGGCGGTTTCTGCCCTGAGTGTGTACGTCGGAGGGAGGTCAGTCGTACTGAAGGATTTGATCGTTTACAATCCGACGGGCTCCAGCCTGATCAATTGCGACGGAATACTGGGCAGCGACATCGCGCAATTCGGAGCGATCAGAATCGACGCCACTAACGGACTCTTTTCAGTCGGTTGATCGCGGGAGGGGAACCGTGCGCCGCTGCTGAAACCCCGTTTCAACCATCGGCGTAGTTCCGGATGTCTCAATGGTGCCGAAACGTCGGCCCATTTCTGTCAAACCCGTCCTATGTATCCCGGTCTTAGCTCAATGAAATCTGTATTCCCGTCGGGCTCCGCTCGTCCCAGCGATTTGCGCGTCAGCTTGATAGTTGTCGCAGTCTTTCTTGGGGCCGCCGCGCAAGTCCGCGCGCAGAACGTGCCCGTGACCTCAGTATCTCTTCCCAGCGCGTCGGCGGCTCAGGCAAGTGGCGTAATCACCATTGACGGAATTCTCGATGAGAGCTCGTGGGCCAGGGCGACACCGATTACGGATTTCCATCAGCGGCAGCCCAACGAGGGAGCAGCGCCCTCCCAGCGCACGGAAGTGCGCGTCCTGTACGACTCGCGAGCGCTCTACATTGGCGCGCGCATGTACGACTCGCTGGGTGCGCGCGGAATACGTGCCCCGCTCGCGAGGCGCGATCAGCTACTCGACTCCAACGGAAACAACGGCGCATTCAACTCGTTAACCACTGACAAGCTGATCGTGATCCTCGACCCGTACCACAACCACATCGATCAGGCGTGGTTCGAGATCAATCCGGCGGGCGTGCGCGGCGATCAGTTCAACGGCGACCCGTCGTGGGATCCAATCTGGCAGGCCGCGACACACGTCGATTCGCTCGGCTGGACGGCCGAGATGCGGATTCCGTACTCGCAGCTCCGTTTCTCCCGCGACAGCCTACAGACCTGGGGCATGCAGATCTGGCGATACACCGACCGTCTCAACGAGCAGGACATGTGGTCGTTCAGGAAGAAGAGCGAGGCCGGCGGTCCGATGTACTATGGGTCGCTGAACGGGCTGGCAATCGAGAGACAGCCTCGTCAGCTCGAGATTCTGCCATACGTGGAATCACGTGAGCAGTTCAAGTATGCCGCCCCGAGCGATCCGTATCACAGCAATAGCTACGGAAAAGTGAGCGCGGGAGCGGACATGAAGTACTTGTTGACGTCGAGCATCGCGCTCGATGCGACCATCAATCCGGATTTCGGGCAGGTAGAGGTCGATCCGGCGACGATCAACCTCTCGGCCTATGAGACTTACTACGAGGAGAAGCGGCCGTTCTTCGTGGCTGGCAGCAGCGCCTTCGATTTCGGAAACTTCAGTTGCAACTTCTGCAGCAACACCTCGAGCCTCGATGTGTTCTATTCCCGGCGCATTGGGCGTCCGCCACAACTGAATCCGTACGTCGGGAGCATCGCCGAGTTTGCGAATACGCCGGACAACACGACGATCCTGGGCGCGGCGAAAATCACCGGGCGCACGAAAGGCGGCTACACGCTGGGCATTCTCGATGCGCTAACGAATCGCGAGACAGCCCACTATCTCCCCGCCCTCGGCGCGCCCGAGGTGAGTCAGGAAGTCGAGCCGCTCACCAACTACTTCGTGAGTCGGGTGAAGAAGGATTTCAATGGCGGCGCAACGACGATCGGTACGGCCTTCACGTCCGTCATTCGTCAGATGAACGACACGATCGAGTCCGACCGTCTCCGTCGCAACGCGGAAGCGCTCGGGCTCGATTTCAATCACAGTTGGCATCAGCGTGAGTACGGCTGGATCGGGTCCGCGGTGGTGTCGGATGTCGGCGGGACGTCGAACGTGATCGATCTGACCGAACGCTCGAGCGCGCACTACTTCCAGCGTCCCGATCGTCATGTGACGAGTGACGGGCTGTTCAGCACGAAGTACGACCCCAATGCCACTTCACTTCGAGGCTACGGTTTTTACACCAGGCTGGCGAAGAACACCGGGGACTGGTTCTGGGAGACCGCGCAGAACTGGCGCAGCCCGGGTTTTGAGGTGAATGATCTCTCGTTTCTCAGCCGCTCGGATTACAAGTGGATGAATGCGAACGCTGGCCGGCAGTGGAACACACCGGGCCGCTGGTATCGAAACGCCGTGATACTTGGCGGTGGACAGCAGCAATTCAACTACGACGGGGATCGCACCGACCAGCAGGCGCAGATCTATGGGGGCGCTCAGTTCCTGAATTACTGGAATCTGCGCAGCTTCTATATCTATCATCCGACGGTACTCGACGATCGTTTGACACGCGGTGGGCCGGTCGTGATGCGCAACGGCTACAATTTTGGTGAGCTCGAGATCTCGACCGATGCGCGACAGCGCGCGGTATTCGACTTCAACGTGCAGGTCGGGCGCGGGTTCGATGCCCCCACTCATACCTTCATTTTAAATCCCGGCGTGGCGCTCAAGCCGGCGACCAACGTGTTTGTCAGCTTGACGCCCAGCTATGTCGCAGACGAGAACGCAGCGCAGTATGTGGAAACTGTAGCGGATCCGACGGCGACTTCGTTCTACGGGAATCGATACGTCTTCGCCTTCATCAAGACCCACACGGTATCGCTCGATACGCGCGTGAACTGGACATTCACGCCGAATCTGACGCTGCAGCTCTTCGCGCAGCCGTTCATCGCTACGGGCGAGTACTCCGGGTTCCGCGAGTTTGCGGCGCCGAGGACTGTTCGAAAGCTCGTGTATGGGCAGGACGTCGGGACAATAGTAAGAACTCCAGCCACAGCAACGAGCGGGGCGACCTACACCGTGGATCCCGATGCGGGTGGACCCGCGGCGCCGTTCACGTTCGGTGATCCTGATTTCACGTTCCGGTCGCTCATCGGAAACGCGGTTTTGCGGTGGGAGTATCGTCCGGGGTCGACGGTGTTCTTCGTATGGACACAGAACCGGACGGGCAGCGACAGCAACGGAGCGTTCGATTTCATGAGGCAGCAGCGCGACATTTTCCGCGATCGCCCGACCAACGTGTTTCAGGTCAAGGTGAATTACTGGCTAGGTAGATAATGCTACACGCGATGTCCGACGACGAGGAGTGAGCTGCCAAAAGGCAAGCGCAAGTGGCCCAGGATCCGCTGCTCGACGCGAGAAAGCAGATGAAGCAAATAGTTCAAGGCGGGCGGCGGGACGGCAGGTGCAACTGGTTTCCCAGGTATCAGGGCTTCCTTGATTCGAGTCGCGATCTTAGCGGCAACTGTCCAGTGAAAGAAGTAGCGGCACTCGTCGATATGCAGACCCGCTTCGGTCGCTAGCGCCAGGAGGCGTGTCCTGTCGTAGCGCGTGTAATGGTGATTCAGGTCGTCGTGGCGAGTCCATAGCGAGATGAGTGCCGGCACTGTCGCGAGGAGAATCCCATCTGGGTAGAGCAGGGATGTCGCGTGGGTGAGCGCAGACGATGGATCGCTCATATGTTCCAGCACGTCCAGCATCAAGATCAGGGAGTAGCGCCTGCCACGATCGAAGTTCGAGTCAAAGCGTCCTACATGGATTCGCGTGCGCCGCGCGGAGTCGGAAGAAACAAGAGCCGAGTCCGATTCGACTCCCTCAACGAGCTGCACACCGGGCAGCTTCTGCAAAGTGTCGAAGAACAGACCATCGCCGCATCCCACATCGAGCACGTTCCGCCATCCCGAAGGTGGCTGCCGCTTTTGCAGCTCGTCGAGGATTACGCGCTCACGCGCGCGCCACCACCAGTGACTCCGGAACAGTTCCGCGTACCGGCTGCCGTAACTGGCGTCCATGACCGCTCCAGCGAGCTACTGGTTGCCCGCGCTTCGAGCGGTGACTTTAGGATTGTATTGCGGCGTGACGAAGCGGTGCGGCTGCGCGGCAACTCCCTGCCCCTGGCGAATCACCGATCCGACAACGTAGATCGGTCGTCTCTTCGTCTCCTGATAGATCCGGCCGATGTACTCGCCGATGACCCCAAGGAAGAAAAGTTGTACGCCTGCGAGGAAGGACATGAACAGCATGATCGAGGTGAAGCCGGCCGGCGCGCGATTCATGAAGAGTTTCGCGTAAAGCGTATATGCTGAGAAGCCTGCCGACAGCACGATCGCGATGAGACCGAGCATTGCGGCTGCGCGAAGCGGGACGATCGAGAACGAAAACAGGCCATCGGACGCGAGCTTGACGAGCTTGAGCGGGCTGTAATTGGTCATCCCGGCGAAGCGTTCGTCGCGCTCGACTACGACTCCTGTTTGGCGGAAGCCGACCCAGCTGCGCAGGCCGCGAAGGTAGCGGTTGTGCTCAGGAGCAGCGCGCATCTGGTTTACGACCTCGCGCGACATCAACGCGAAATCGCCGGAGTCATGCGGGAGCCTGATATCCGCAAGAGACGCCAGCAGACGATAGAACACGAAGTAGCTAAGGCGAAGCGGCCAGCTCTCCTTCCGCTTCACGCGTTGCGCGTACACTACATCGAACCCCTCACGGTGTTTCGCAAGGAGTTCGGGAATCGCCTCGGGTCGATCCTGAAGATCACCATCCATCGCGACGACAATATCCCCCGAGACGTGATCGAGTGCGGCACTAAGGGCTGCCTGGTGCCCGAAGTTGCGCGACAATGCGACAATTACGAGCCGAGGATCGCGAAGTGCCGCAGCGTGAAGGAGCTCGAGCGTGCGGTCGCGGCTTCCATCGTCGACCAGGACGATTTCATGCGGGCCGCCGGGGACGGAATCGAGCACCGCTCCGAGGCGACGCAGCAGTTCGGGAATTCCGGCTTCCTCGTTGTGAAGCGGGATTGCAACCGACAGCCGAGTCCCAGGGTTCATTTGCGCGCCCTCCCCTTGAAGTAAATCATGTTCCAGAGCACAACCCCTGCGGTGCCGAGGGGGTAGGGCTCGAACACAATGGATTCGAAATCCTTGGTGAACAGCTCGCGCCACTTCTCGGGCGGACGCGGATACTCGCCGCGGTCAGCGCGTGCGAGAAAGCGTGAGACCGAGGGGCCCTCTGGTAGGACGAGATCGAATACGTGAAGGTGACCGTCGGCGGCGAGGAGCGTTGCGAGATGCGCGAGTATGCGGCGGACTCCGGCGTCATCGATGTGATGAAAGAGACTGTTTGCGAGGATCAAGTCGAAGGCCTGGCCAGACTCGGACTTCCACTTCGTGACGTCCGCAACTACGAAATCGCGACCATACCGGCGACGCGCGCTGTCGATGTAGGCGGCATTCGAGTCGATTCCCAGGTAATAAGTATGAGCAAAATGGGCGGTATTTGTCCCCGGGCCGCATCCAACATCAAGCACTCGCCGCGCTCGACCCACATCGTTGTGTTCGTAAAGCGGTGCGAGCTTGCGCTCGGCGAATGGCGCCTGCCACACACGGTAAGCGAGCGTGTGCTCCATGAAGCGAGCGTACGGCTTGATCACTGCCACCGGATCCGGAATTTGCCGACGCTGGCGCCATAGGGATAGCGTGCCTCGAGCGCAGTCTCGAGATCGGCGGGGATTGCGGCACTGAACGACGGTTCGGTGTTAAGGGCGATCGCGGTTACGCGGTGCGACTCGAGCGCGGCAAGGATTCGGGTGGTGCGGCCGTTCTGATCGTCGAAGAACTCGAATAGTGAGCGAGTGGGATTACGCAGCCCCGAGAGGAAGTAGATCTCCGGGCAGTCGGGGGAGGCCCATGCATAACCGCCGCGTGCGTGCTTTTCGAGCACAGTCAGAGCTGCACGATAAATCTCGGCGTCCTGCACCGGGACATCCAACTGGCCGCGCGGTAGACCGAGAGAGGTTGTGGTCGGGTATGACTGATACCAGAACCCCATGGTGTGAATGGTGCTCGTGTTGACGCGCATCACAGCAAACGCGGTGAGAAAAACGAGTAGCGATACGGGCGCTGCGGGAGCCATAGGTCGCGCGTGCTGCAGCAATGCTACGGCGAGAAGCATTACGAGTGGCGCGACGTAGCAGAAGTAGATCGGGGCGGAAAAGGGGAACTGAACGAGAGTGAAGATTGCGGTCACGCTAAGGAGCAGCATCGTGCGCGAGCGCAAAAGAGGTGATACTCTGTTCGCCCACTGGCTTCTCAAGAGCACAATCACCGCTAGGGACACCAGGACTGGCGGCGCGGCGCGTAGTGCGCTCCATACGAGTCGATAGAGCGGGGGGTTGCTGGCCGTGGCTACTAGATACACTGCCAACATTGCCGCCAGTATAATCACGCGCAAACGGCCCATGCGCGTCGCGAACAATCGACCGTACGCAAAGATCATCGCAACAGGGACGAGAGCGACCATCGACTTCAGAGGCAGCGTTCGGTACGACGCAGAGTTGAGGCGCTTTGAAGGCAGCACGAAAACTCCATCGAACAATGCGCCCACGGCATGCGCGCGCGCGAACGGCACGAGAAAAAGAGCGACAGGGATCGCGAAGCCGAGGAGGAATGGAGCGATGAGGTGGAGGAGCGCCGAGAGCCGCGTTGTCGCGCTTTCGATGGGCTGTCTCCATTCGACGTGCACGAGCAATCCGGCCACGAGGACACCCGGGAGAACGAACTGAACCAATTCCGCAGGATGCAGCCGACGCCGTGTGAGCATCAATAACGCGAGGGAAAACGCGGAAAGACAAACTACCGTGAACGCTAGATAACCCCGATCTCGGCGGAGATTTCGAGGTCCGTCGCTAACCAGCGTCGGTGCGCTGGCTGTGCGGAGCGATTCCTCATGCTCCTGAAATACGAGGAAAAGAAGGACGCCAGCGACGTAGTAGAGGCCGACTACCTTGACGAGCAGCGAGAGTCCGCCCGCAAGCCCCGCCGCGACCAGCCACAAAGCTCGGCGATCCTCAAGCCAGCGAAAAAGCGCGGCGACGCCAAAGACAGCGAGAAAGAGATTGTACCAAGAGGGCAGCGGTGCGGGATAGTTCGGCAGAGACCACGCGACGCAAAGGATCGTCACGCCCGCCGCGGCAAGCGGTCGCACCAAACGTGACGCGATGTAGAAGACTGCTGGAACCCAGGCGAGAAAAACGGCGAACAGCATGAGGCGCATGGTGATCAACGTCGTGCCGAAAAGGCGGAACGCGAATGCGTTCAGATAAGTAAGGCCGCCTGTGTACAGCTCGTCGAAATCGCGGTGTGGTAGCTCGCCGCTCAGGACACGGACTGCACTCTGGCCAAGCGCGCCTTCGTCATGGGGTACCCAGCCGCGGCCAAGATGCCAGCCAACGTATGCGGCGCTAACAGCCATCACTCCGAGAATCAGGAGTCGGGAGTCGGCAATTCTCCGCACTCGGTCAATCGCGCTGGCGGTCCCCGGGCTCACTGCGGTTCTGTAGGATGTACTTTCGGCGGTGCTGGCCAACGGGATTCCTCGAGGACGAATGCGGCTTAGAATAAAAGAGCCGCCGGCTCACTCGGAGGCCTCGCGCCGTCTGTAAAGGACGCCCCGAATGCAGGCCTCGTCACGTCGGGCTCTTGTAGACAAGGGGTCGTGCTCCGAACTTTGACCGCACACGTTACACGCGTAGACACGCGCTGGAGACGGCTCTGTTCACACTCATAGGCGTACTCATCGTCGTCGTTGGATTCGCCTTCCGCGTCAATCCCCTCCTCGTCGTCACGACCGCGGGCCTCGCGACCGGAATTGCCGGCGGGCTTAGTCCTCTCGCGGTAGTCGCTGCATTCGGCAAAGCGTTTATCACCAGTCGCTATGTCGCGATCGTGTGGCTGGTGCTGCCGGTGATTGGATTGCTCGAGCACGCCGGGCTCAAGGAAAGAGCGCGCTCCCTGGTAGCCGGACTTCGTGGTGCATCGACGTCGCGGATTCTGCTGGCGTACTTCGCTGTGCGGCAGATCACGGCTGCGCTAGGCCTCACCTCACTTGGTGGACACCCGCAGATGGTGAGACCGCTCATCGCACCGATGGCTGAAGGAGCGGCTGAGAATCGTTACGGCGCGCTTCCCGACAAAGTGCGGAATCGCATCCGGGCGCACTCGGCGGCAGTCGACAACGTCGCGCTCTTTTTCGGGGAGGACATCTTCATCGCGATTGGGTCGATCCTGCTGATCAAAGGGTTTCTCGACCAGAACGGAATCCACGTCGAGCCGACCGACCTTGCAGTCTGGGCGATTCCGACGGCGATCTGCGCATTCGTGATTCACTGCACCAGACTATTTCTGCTCGATCGTTCGCTCGCCGCCGAGCTCGAGCGGGAGAAAGCGGAAGAGTGATTACGCTCGAGCACGTGTATTGGCTGAGCGGCCTGATGATGGCCGGTGTCGCGATCGTCAATGCGACCGACAAAACGAATCCGCGCCGCATCAACAACACCGCGTTCTGGGGCATCTACGCAATAACATTTCTGGTGGGAACTCATCTGCCGGATCTGGTCAATGGGTTTCTCGTCATCGGCATGGTGCTTTTCGCGAGCGTCCGCGGCCTGGGGCAAGGGAAGCGCGAGAGTGCCACGCTGGAAGAACGCAATGCGAGCGCGAATCGGTGGGGCAACAAACTATTCATTCCCGCGCTCGCGATTCCGCTCGTGACCGTAGCCGGCACGATCATCTTCAAGAGAATTTCGTTTAACGGATCACCAGTGGTAGATCTGAAACAGGTGACTGTGATCTCGCTCGCGCTTGCCACTCTCATTGCGCTCTCGATCGGCATGGCGATGCTCAGGCCTCCAGTGTTCGCGCCAATCCGGGAAGCGAGACGTCTGCTCGATGCCGTTGGATGGGCGGCGGTCCTACCGCAAATGCTCGCGGCCCTGGGTGCGCTGTTCGCGGTCGCTGGAGTAGGAACCGTCGTGAGCGGTTTGGCGCAAAGATGGATTCCGCTCGACAACTCTGTCGTTGTGATTCTCACCTACACGCTCGGGATGGCGATCTTTACGATGATCATGGGAAACGCATTCGCGGCGTTCCCCGTGATGACTGCTGGCATCGGACTACCGTTGATCGTTCACCGCTTTGGAGGCGATCCCACCGTGATGGCGGCGATCGGGATGCTCTCCGGATTTTGTGGGACGCTCATGACGCCAATGGCCGCCAACTTCAACATTGTGCCGAGTGCGCTGCTCGAGCTGCCGGATGAAAATGCGGTGATCAAAGTGCAGATTCCCACGGCGCTGCTGCTTCTCGCTGCAAACGTACTGTTGATGAACCTCTTCGTCTTTCCCCGTTGACCGCAGGGCCACCGTCACTCACGCCGGAGCTGGCTTCCAGGTTCGCGAAAATCGCACTCTCGCATATCACTCGTGAATACCCGAATGTGCTTCAGCACATCTTGAATGGGCCCGGGGACGTGCGACCGCCGAGGGAGTTGCATCCGGTTTTCTTTGGGAGTCTGGACTGGCACTCGTGCGTCCACGGATACTGGTTGCTCGCGAGCGTGTTGCGCATTTATCCGGACAACCCGCACGCTCGCGCCATTGTTGAACTCTTCGACGCGCAGCTTACGTCAGACCGCGTAGCTGGTGAGCTCGCATATCTCGATCAGCCTGGCAGGAAAACCTTCGAGCGTCCCTATGGTTGGGCGTGGCTGCTCATGCTAGCGGCGGAGATCAAACGGCACGAAACCCCGGCCGCCAAACGCTGGAATGATAAACTCGCGCCGCTCACCGATGCTTTCGTGTCGCGCTTCATGGAGTTTCTTCCAAAGGCGACGTATCCGACGCGCGTAGGTACGCACTTCAACAGCGCGTTCGCGTTGACATTAGCGCTCGAGTACGCGGAAGTCGCCAAAAACGAAAGCCTGCGAACTCTGGTGGCGAGCAAGGCGATCGATTGGTATGGGCAGGACAGAGACTGCCAAGCGTGGGAGCCAGGCGGCGACGATTTCCTTTCGTCCGCGTTGATGGAGGCCGAATGCATGAGGCGAGTGCTCAACGCGGCGGAATTCGTGGATTGGTTCACTGCGTTCCTGCCGCGCGTCGCTCGAAAGGAGCCCAGGACGCTTTTCGAGCCCGCGACGGTGAGTGATCGGAGCGATGGAAAAATTGCACATCTGGATGGACTGAATCTGAGTCGCGCGTGGTGCTGGCGTTCCATCGCGGTGGTTCTACCCGAGGACGATCCGCGGGCGGCGGTGGCGCTGGAATCTGCCCGCGTCCATCTGGACGCGAGTCTGCCGCACGTCGCTGACGACTACATGGGTGAGCACTGGCTCGCGACGTTCGCACTGCTCGCTCTTATCTGACCCGCGTGACATCTACGCGCGAAAGCTCGGAGGTCTCGATACCGGATCCGACGCGGCGGCTGGCACTCGTCGCGCTGTTTCTGGGCATCCTCGCAATCACCGTCGGATACGGAGCAGCATTCTCGAGGAATGGAACGCCAGGGTGGGCCGCGTGGCTTCTCGCGCTTGGCATCCCGCTCTCTGTCGGCGCAATCATGATCCTTGGCGCAGCTCGCGGGGAGCGTGGCATCGGGACGCTCAAGATTCCCTTCATCTTTGTTATAGCGGTTCTCGCGCTCGGGTTTTGCGCCGCGCTTGCAATGCCACCTACGGAGAGTGCGACGAGCCGATTGTGGCTTGGTCTCCCGGCTCGCGCCGCAATAATCATTTACGGTATCGGGCTACTTCCTATAGTAGTGCTGCCCGTCGCCTACGCCTTGACCTTCAAGACCCAGACTCTCACCGCTGAAGATGTCGAGCGAGTTCGGGCGCTAGGTGAGCGATATCGTGCTGACACCGAAGCACGCTCCCGGGTTGGCGAGTGACTGTAACGGCGAGGATGATCGGCAACGCGCACGCACTTTTGCAGGTCGCATTGCCTAGCGTGGCTCAACCGGCGGTCGTAGCCGTCGGTCTATTGTATTTCGCGGTGATAATCGCGATCAGCGTCTGGGCGGCGCGCCGTACGCGGACCGCTAGCGATTTCTTCGTCGCCGGAAAGGGAATCGGCTTGGTAGCGCTAACAGTAGCGTCGGTGTCCGTATCAGTTTCCGGGTTCGCCTTTATCGGCGGACCCGGTTTTATCTACGCCGCGGGACTTGGCGCGATGTATATCGTCCTGCCTGCCGCCGTGACGAACGTCATGGGAGCATGGGTGCTTGCCAAGCGAATGCGACTCCTGGGAGAAGCGCGCAATCTCATCACCATCCCAGATGCGATTGGCGCCCGCTATCGATCACCGGCCGCTCAGGGATTGGCGGCTGTAGCAATGCTCGTCGGAATCATCGGCTACATGGCGACCAACGCACTCGCGATGGGCGTCGTGATCAATTCCATCTTCGGAGTCGGACTCGGCTGGGGAATCTGGATCGGGATGGGAGTCACCCTCGCATACTCTGCATCCGGCGGGATTCTGGCGGGCATCTACAACGACGTTTTTCAGGGGACTTTGATGGCGATCGCGTCAGTGCTGGTGTTCCTGTTCGTCCTCAGTTACGGCGGCGGCCTTGGACACATCTCACACACGATCCTCGCACGGGATCCAGTCTTTCTCGGACCGTGGGGAAGGCTCACTCCACTCGCGGCGCTGTCATTCTTCTTTGTCTTCTCGATGGGATCCTTGGGACAGCCGCAAGCAGTGCACAAGTATTACATGCTCCGCGATCCGCTTCAGCTCAAATGGTATCCGTTGCTCAAGACGCTCGGCCTCGTTCTCGTGCTGCTCCTCTATTTCAGCGTCGGCATTGGCGTCAAAGCGTTCGTGTTGAGCGGACGGCTCCCTGCACTCACGAGTCCTGACCAGGCAACGCCGACTCTCCTGCTCAACGTGACGCCAATCATTCTGGCGGCGCTCGTATTCTCGGGAGTTGCGGCGGCAACGATGAGTGCGGCGAATTCTTTCATCAACATCGGCGCTGCGATCGTCACGCACGATTTGCCTATCGCATTCGGGCGTCATGTAAAGAATGAGCTCGGCTGGGCGCGAGTGGTGACAGTCCTCATCTCGGTGGCCGCTGCCATCACTGCGCAGCAATCCGGCGCGACGGTCGCGTTCCTCGGGATCTTCGGCTGGGGATTGTTTTCATCTGCGTTGGTTCCAGCGCTCGCGGTCGGATTGAATTGGCAGGGGGCGACGCGTGCAGGTGCTATGGCTTCGATCGCCACCGGCTTGCTTCTCACGCTGGGCCTCGAGACTGCTTCCTACCTGAAGATTTTCACCTTTCCCGCGGGTGTCACAGCGTCAGCGGTCGCGATGGTGGCTTCGTTTCTGGTGTTCTTTGCCGTGTCCGTGCTGACACGCGCAACCGCCGCCTCGACCCTCGATCCCGATGTGCGCCTCGTGATGGAGCTGTAACCGCTCACTCGGTGGCCGAGCGTTTTTCACTCTTAGCTTCGACGACGCGCACGCTCTTGATGTTGACGAATTCGCGGATACCGAACTCGCCGAGCTCGCGACCGAAGCCAGAGTTCTTCACTCCACCAAATGGCAGCCGAGGATCGGACGCAACCATACCGTTGATGAAGAGAAGCCCGGATTCGATGTCTCTGACGAACCGATTGCGCTCCGACTGATCGTTGGTCCATGCGGAGGCGCCGAGCCCAAAGGTCGTGCCGTTCGCGATGCGAATAGCGTCGTCGAGATCCTTTCCGCGGAATACGGACGCTACGGGGCCGAACAGCTCCTCGTCGGCCGCGGGCGCGTCATCAGGAATATCCGCAAGAACAGTCGGCGCATAAAAGAACCCTTTGCGATCCAACTTCTTTCCGCCCGTAAGTACTCGTGCTCCGGCCGCGGCTGATTCCCTTACCTGCTTGTCGAGATCATCACGGATGGATGCCGTCGCGAGCGGGCCGAGTTGGGTCTTCTCGTCCATCGGATCGCCGACTCGCACCGCGGCCACTGCAGCGACGAATTTGTCGAGGAACGAATCGTAGATGCGCTCGTGAACGATGAAACGCTTAGCCGCGATGCACGATTGCCCGTTGTTGATCATTCGCGCGGTCACCGCTGTCGACACCGCTTGCTCCAGATCAGCGCTCGGCATCACGATGAACGGATCACTCCCTCCCAGCTCCACCACGCATTTCTTGAGGTGCTTTCCCGCCGCGCTGGCGACCGATCGACCGGCGCCCTCGCTTCCGGTAAGTGTTACCGCGGCGATCCTACTGTCGGCGATCATGCCTTCGACAGGCTCCGAGCTGATAAGCAGCGTTTGAAACGCTCCGTCAACGAAACCAGCACGACGGAGCACGTCTTCGATTGCGAGCGCGCATTGCGGCACATTGGAGGCGTGCTTCAGAATCCCAACGTTGCCCGCCATCAACGCAGGTGCGGCAAATCTGAACACCTGCCAGAACGGGAAATTCCAGGGCATGATGGCGAGGACGACTCCAATTGGCTGGAACGCAATCCAGCTCTCGCCACCCTCCATCTTTACGGGCTGATCGGCGAGAAAAGCCTCCGCATTTTCCGCGTAATAGCGGCATGCAGTCGCGCATTTCTCTGCTTCAGCCATCGCCGCTCCGATGGGCTTGCCCATCTCGAGCGTCATCAGCCGTCCCAACTCGCGGCATTCACCCTCGAGAATGTCGGCTGCCTTCCGCATGTGTTCTGCCCGCTCGGCGAACGAAGTCAGGCGGTGACGTCGATAAGCAGCGACCGCGCGATTCAGAGACTGATCAATCCGCGCCGGCGAAAAAGCCTCGAATGTCCGAAGTGTCTCTTCGGTGGTGGGATTGATCGTAGCTATCGGCACAGACTATCTCGCGTGGCGAAGATCCTTTTTGGCGACGCCAACCTTCGGTTGCTTTGGATCTGACAGATCCAGATCGTGCCAAGGGATTTGATACGCGGAATAAATGTGCCGCGCCTTCAAGAATCGTTTGATGGGTCGCACCAGTCCCCAGGCCGACAGCCGGCTGACGACCGCGGATGCACCGACGAGAAAAGACTCGACAAGTAAAGCCTCTTGCTGCCGCTCAACGAGAATCTCTTCAATGCGGCCAACCCTGTCGCCGTTCACGTCGCATACTACGGCTCCGATCAGCAGCTCAACTTTGACTTCCATCGCCCTCCTCGTCGCCACCCGATCCCGGTATCCGTTTGATGATCTTCCGAGAAATCCAGATCTCCCAATCGATAGCCCCGGTCTCCTTTCCTTCTACGTCGAGCTTGATGTCGCGTCCCGCGGTCTTCACTCGCGACCACGGAATGCGAACCTGCTCGGTCCGCTTCGGTCCCCACATACGAGCGAGACGTCTCGAGAGACGGGCAAATGCAGGATGAAGGCGTTCCCAGAGCGCCGGTCCGCCGACGGCAATGTGAGTGATGCGCGGCTGGGTCCTTTCGCCGACGTGCATCACCAGACCGTCGACACGGCCAATCGGCTCGCCATTCCGGTCGATGAGCTCCTTGTCCAGAACATCGGCAATCACTTTCATCTTCAGCTTCCGAAGAACTCGAGGGGAATGGAAATAATCGCGAGCACGAACGAAATCAGTATTACGATGCTCACGACTGTATTGCTCAACCAACCATTCCGCTGATCGCGGAGGTAATCGGGATCGTTCATCAAAAGAAGGAACGGAACGATCGCTAGTGGAAGCGTGGCCGACGTCAGAGCCATCGATATCACCGTGACTTTGACGGGGTCGATTCCAAACAACAGCGGAACCGCCGCGAGCAGGATGATGATCGTGTAAGTGAAAGCGAAACGCGCGTCCCGTGAGGGATTCATGTCCTCGCTCCAGTTCCAACCGAAGCCCTGCGCGAAGAAGTACGCTATAGCGAGCGAAATCTCCAGAGCGGCGCCGAGGCAGGCGAAGAGCATGGAGAGGGCGAAGAGAAAGAATCCCCACTTGGGAAGCGCCGTGGTCATGAGGAGCGCAGCCTGGCTGAATTTGTCGACCTGAATTCCTTTCGGCTGAAAGAACAGCGCGGCACCTACGAGCACCGCCATGGAAAGGAATCCGCCAAAGGTCATCCCAATGCCGGCGATGATCCTGTTGATTGGGATATACGTCTCGTCCCAACCGTCTTCGACCGCGCCCGAGGAATAGAAATACATGAGATACGGCGATATCGATGCGCCGAGTATGCTCACTGCAACGAACCAGTATTTGGTTTTATCGTGACCGGGCAGCGAAGGAATGAGGCCGTGCGCGGCGCTGCCCCAGTCGGGGTGCAGCTTGATCGCAGCGACCACGAACGAAATTGTGACGAGGCCGAGCAATGAAGCGCCGTTCTCGATGAGGCTGAAAGTTCCTCTCCACATCAAGAGCCAGACGACTATTGAAACCGCCACGGCCCACCACGAAAAACCGATTCCGGTAAGAATCTGTAGAGACAGTCCGATGCCGCCCAGCTCCGCGATCAGCACGAGGAAAGCGACGATGCCCATCCCGATCGTGACGATAAAGAAGAACGGAAAACCGAAACGCGCGCGCGTGGCCTCTACGATCGTATGCTTGCTTACCGCAGCAAGACGACCCGACATCTCAACCAGGAATACGAGGCAGAGAGTGCCTAGCAGAATGGCCCACAGCAGCTTGTAGCCGAACGCCGCCCCGGCTTGTGCTGCGGTAATTACCGAACCGATCTCCAGAAAGCCACCAATGCTGGTGATGAGGCCGAGCGTTACCTGGAGGACCTTGCTCACTGGCTTGCCTCGATGGAATCAGAGAGCTGCTTGACGATTTTCTGGTCGGCGCGAAGTGAATCCAACTGATGCGCAAAGGCCGGAGAGTCCTTCGCCCTGATCAGGCGCGCCATCTGATCGATGTGCTTGCGGGTTTTGGTGATAGTGCTGTCGAGCGCGGACGAATCGACGGAAGATGGCGGAGATTTGAGCAACTGCGTCGAGATTTGGAGAATCGTCTCGGACGAAAGCTCGAGGGTCTGCGCACTGTATTTGTCGGGGGTGGTGTGTCGCAGCCACGCCTCTCCGGTCATGCCCGCAGTACCGATCCAGGAAAGGATGGAATCCATTTGGTCGGCCGGAGTTGGAGACTTGCACCCTGTCGCGAGAACAACTCCAATGAGAAGAGATCGGATGGTGCGCATCTGATTTACATTGTTCTCCTATGACGAAAATCAGATTCTTGCTGCTCTTCCTTTCACTTTTCGTGCTCAGCAGTTTGGACACGGCTTGCGGGCAAACCCCCGAACAGGCGCGGGTTCTCGCGCCGCCGCCTCCGGTTGGGCGCGAATTTCGAGGGGTTTGGATTGCCTCGGTGGCAAATATCGATTGGCCGTCCGAGCCTGGACTATCGACCCGACAGCAGCAGCAGGAGCTGCTCGAGATACTCGATCGGGCCTCGGCGCTTCATTTAAATGCTGTAATTCTGCAGGTGAGGCCGGCCGCCGACGCCCTGTATGCGTCGCCCTACGAGCCCTGGTCCGAATACCTCACGGGGCGAATGGGTCGCGCGCCGGATCCGTACTACGACCCGCTCGAATTCGCGGTGACCGAGGCGCATCGTCGCGGCCTCGAGCTCCACGCGTGGTTCAATCCTTACCGCGCTCGACATCCCTCAGCCAAATCGCCACCGTCCGCGAACCACATAAGTAGAACGCATCCGGAACTTGTGAAACGGTATGGGAGCATGCTGTGGATGGACCCGGGTGAGCCCGCGGTACGCGAGCTCACGACCAAGGTGATCCTCGATGTGGTGCGGCGCTACGACATCGATGGCGTTCACATCGACGACTACTTCTATCCCTACAAGGAAAAGGATTCGCGCGGCAGAAACATCGATTTTCCCGATGCACCAAGCTGGCGGCGATACCGGGCGTCTGGAGGAACACTCGCAAGAGACGATTGGAGGCGCGTGAACGTCGACAGTCTTATCCATCAGGTTTATGTCGGAATCAAATCCATAAAGCCGTGGGTGAAGTTTGGAATCAGCCCCTTTGGTGTGTGGCGTCCTGGCTATCCGCCGATCACCGATGGAAAGTTCGACTCCTACGCGGAACTCTATGGGGATTCGCGAAAGTGGATACTCAACGGGTGGGCAGATTACTTCACGCCCCAGCTCTATTGGCCGATCGACCGTCCCGACTTGAGTTACCCTGTGCTACTCCAGTGGTGGGTGCAACAGAACGCCAAGGGCAGACACATTTGGCCGGGGAATTACGTCGACAAAGTGAACGGCAGCGCAACGGGTTGGCTCGCGGAGGAAATCGTCAATCAGATAGCGCTGACGCGAGCACAGGCGGGCGCAAGCGGAAACGTGTACTTCAGCATGTCGACTTTGATGCGAGACGCGGACAACCTTCCTCAGAAACTCCTCTCGGGCCCTTATGCGAGTCGAGCTCTCGTTCCAGCCTCTCCGTGGCTCGATAGCATTGCTCCGCTCACTCCTGTCGTACGGGCAGGGTGGGATGCGGTGAAGCAAGTGGCCACATTGTCGCTTGAGCCACAGGGGAAAGAGAGCACCTGGCTGTGGGTGATTCGGGCGCGTGTCGGCGATCAATGGACCACCGATATCGTCCCGGGCCTACAGCGCTTTTACATGCTACCGAAGCTGGCGGGAGGCGCTTATGCGGATGCCGTTAGCGTGTCGTCGGTAGGCCGCACCGGGAATGAGAGTGTAGCGGTGCTGCTGGACGTCCCCACGCACCAATAGGAAAACGCTCCGCGTCGGCGTAACAGTGCATGAAGGCGCGGGCCTACCTATCTTCGCGCTTGAGTGACGCGGAATTGATGCAAAAGCGCTTGTGCGTGGGGCCGGGGCCATCGTCGAACACATGGCCAAGATGAGCGTCGCACCTGGCACACAATACTTCTGTGCGGCGCATGAAGAGACTCGTATCCGATTCCGTCTGCACGTTCTCGTCAGCGACAGGTTTCGTGAAGCTTGGCCAGCCCGTCCCGGACTCAAACTTTGCATCCGAGTCGAATAGAGGAGCTCCACAGCAAACACACTTGTAAGTGCCGGGCTGCTTGCTGTCGTGGTACTCACCCGTGAAGGCGCGCTCCGTGCCCTTCTGTCGCGTGATTCGGTACTGCTCCGGAGTTAGCTCCCTCCGCCACTCTTCCTCGCTCTTCCTGATTTTGTCAGTCATCGCTGTGCTCGCTGCGTTTCCAAAAGCTGTGATCGTACCGCGGCCGCATCCGCTGTAGCCGCACCCAAGGCGGTATTGTCAAAGATACACCAAACAGAAATTCCCTGTGCTGCTTTCTCTTCGAGCAGCCGCGCGATCTGATTCAACTGATCAGGCGTATAAGCGGAGTAATAGATGCGTGGAGAGCCGTGCAGGCGAAGATACATGATTTGATTGAACCCTCCCGGCTCGGCGGCAGCGGGCACTGGAGGCGGGTCTGCGGCAACGCGTGCGATTCGAGCTTCGATTAGTATCGTTTCGACTTCGCTCGTGAACCAGGTAGCATGTCTCGGCTCGAGAACTATGTCGCCAGTGAAGCGAGCGCGAAGTGTGTTGAAGAAGGAAATCGCGACTGGCGGATCGAAAGCGAGACTTGGCGGAAGCTGCACCAGGATCGGACCGCGCATTTCACCCAGTCCGTCGGTTTCGCCAAGAAACCGCTCGAGGGCAGATACGGAATCCGCGAGTTTCGCCTCATGTGTGATCGCCTTCGGAAGTTTTACCGCGAACCGAAAGTCGCTAGGGACTGAGGAGGCCCACCGCACGTACGTCTCGAAACGATGGGGGCGATAGAAGCACGAGTTTATCTCCACCGCGTTGAAGAGACTCGCGTAGCGCTCGAGATGAGTTCCGGTGGCGGAAAATCGGTGCGCGTGCTCGCGACGAAGGGCCCAGCCAGCGGTGCCCAGGTGGATGCGATCGCCCAGTGATTCGTGTGGAATATCCGTGTGCGCCATCCTACCTTGACTGCCGTGTCATCCCTGGCTCTACGCCGACGAATGGAAGCAGCCCGAGAGAAC
>CADDZN010000020.1 GCA_902812375.1 bacterium
GCGGGATACTCCTGTCCCTGCGGTCGATAAACCACATCGGACCGATTGACGTCAGGGCAAAAAGGATTTCTGTGGGGCCTGGAGCACTTGTTGGCGAGATAAAACGAACTGTCGCGGCCGAAGGGCTCTTGTTCGCGCCCGACCCCACGAGTGAAGAAGAGTCTACCATTGGCGGAGCGATTGCTTGCAATGCCTCTGGAGCGCGCACTTATAAGTATGGCGCCACCCGACGTCACGTCACCGCTCTTAAAGTCGTAATGGCAAACGGCGATCTTGTGGAATTCACAAGACCCGATCTGGAAAAGAATACGGCTGGCTATGCGTTCGCCCACGATCCAATTGACTGGTTTATCGGCAGTGAGGGAACGCTGGGCATTGTAGTCGAGGCCGAGCTTCGGCTAGTTCCGCTGCCACATCACGTGGTCGGTATTTCGGTCATGTTCAGGCAGGAAGCGGATGCACTGGCGTTCGTTGTCGCGACCAGAGAAAGCAGCAGTGTCCAAGCGAGGTGCATTGAATACTTCGATGGGCAAGCGTTGGAAATCGCGCGACGCACGAGTTCGGGTGTGGCGCTGCCCGCGGATGCGACCTCAATGGTATATGTCGAGGAAGAAATCCACGGCGATCTCGATGCATGCCTCAAGCGGTGGGCGGAACTGATCGAACAAGTCGCACCGGATTTCGAGCCCTTGATCTTTGACGGCGATGCAAGGCTTCGCGAAGCACGACGGTTGCGCCACAGCATTCCCTCAACAATGAACGAGCGCGGCGGAACGTTCCGTGGCGCCGGCGGAAGGAAAGTCGGGACCGATTGGGCGGTGCCTTACCGCAAACTTGGAGAGGCCATTGCGGTCGCCCGGTCTATTGCGGACGATCACGGACTCGAGCAGCCCGTGATTTACGGACATGCCGGCAACGGACATCCCCATGAGAACTTCATCGCCAGGAACGAGGATGAGCTCGTTGCAACCGAGGAAGTTGTCGAGAGGACGTTGAAGCATGTGCTGACACTTGGCGGCACCGTCGCGGCAGAGCACGGGATAGGAAAGATCAAGCGGAGATGGTTGCCCCTCCAGATGAACCCTCTGCAACTGTCCATGATGAATGCCGTGAAGCGAGAGCTCGACCCGCTCGGGATTCTGGCGCCTGGAAACATCCTATGAATCGCTTTTCTTCAGTCGTACTGGACGTCGATTCAACGCTCAGCGACGTTGAAGGGATCGATTGGCTTGCGGCGCTGCGCGGAAGCGAAGTGGAAGAATGGAGCGCGTCGTTGACCGCCCGAGCCATGGCGGGAGAGCTCCCAATCGAAGCAGTCTATGGAGAGAGGATGGGTATTGTGAAGCCCACGCGAGCTGAGATAGCCGAGCTCGCGGAGGTATATCTTGATCGCATCGCAGCCGGTGCTCGGGAGACTGTCGCCGATCTGAGTGACCGTGGCGTAGAGATGGTGATGGTCAGCGGTGGATTGCGCGAAGCCATACTGCCCTTGGCGAGAGAGCTTCGCATACCGGAACAAAGAGTCTATGCAGTGCCCGTATTTTTCTCCAATGATGGCACATACGCCGGGTTCGACGCGCGATCTCTCTTTACGCAGCAAACCGGTAAGCGCTCAGCGGTGGAGAACATGGATCTCCGGGGACCGGTGCTGGCCGTCGGTGACGGGATGACGGATGCGGAGATGAAACCCGTCGTTGACGGCTTTGCCGCGTTCACTGCTTTCAGGCGGCGGCCGCCTGTGATCGAGCTCGCTGACTACGTTATCGAGAGCTTCGATCAACTACGCAAACTCGTACTTGAATGACACCAACACACACGTTCGGAACTTTCTTTTTGCCGGGACCAACTGACGTTCGTGAGGAGGTAATGGCTGCGATGATGCAGCCGATGATCGCGCATCGGGGCTCTGCGTTCGAGCAACTCTTCGAGCGGCTTCAGCGAGGGTTGCGTCCCGTGTTCAAGACAGAGCGCCCGGTTTACATCAGCTCCTCCTCAGCAACGGGAATGATGGAAGCCGCGATTCGGTGCGCGCCTCAAGGGCGAGTTCTGAGCCTCGTGAATGGGGCATTCTCGGAGCGCTTCGCGCATATCGCGTCCATGTGCGCACGAGACGTCGACCGCTATGATGTTGGCTGGGGACAAATTCACACGATACCTCAGCTTGAAGAACGTCTCTCGATGAGAAAGTACGCAGTGATCACGGTTGTCCATTCCGAGACATCGACCGGTGCGTTGAACGACGTGCGCGCGATATCGGACTGCGCACACCGCCATGGAGTGGTTTGTCTCATAGACAGTGTCAGCGGAGCGGGAGGAGCCGAGCTGCGATTCGATGAATGGAAGCTCGACTATGTTCTGACGGGATCTCAGAAAGCATTCGCTTTGCCGCCCGGGATCTCATTCGGCGTGGCGTCGTCGGATTTCATTGACCGGGCGAGCGGAAGCTCGGCGCGCGGCGTGTACTTCGATCTCGTGGAGCTCGATGCCTATGCGCGAAGAAATCAGACGCCCAGCACTCCGGCACTTCCACTCTTTTACGCGCTCGAAGTGCAGCTCAGCGCCATCGCCAATGAAGGAATCGAGGCGCGGTGGTCGCGCCACAAGTCGATGGCCGCGCGAACACAGGACTGGATCGCCAAGATCTCGGACGAGACCGGCAAGCGACTCGCGAACATTGCGCCGCTCGGATCTCAGTCGCCGACGGTTTCCACTATACGGCTGCCCGCTGACCTTCCCTCCGAGACATTTACGCCGGCGGTGGCGAAGAAGGGGATCGTCGTGGGCAACGGGTATGGAAAGCTCAAGAGCTCGACGTTTCGGATCGGCCACATGGGAGATCACACGCTGGATACGTTAGATCGTTGCCTAACTGCTTGCGCGAGTGTGCTGCGAAGTTGACCCAGATCTCCATTTCGAACGTCGGAGTCGAATTCGGTGCGACGAAAATATTCGAGGGTGTGACATTTACAGTCGCGAAAGGCGATCGGTGGGCCATTCTTGGCAGGAACGGAAGCGGCAAGACGACCCTTTTCAGGGTGATCACAGGAGTACAAACGCCAACAGAGGGCGCCGTTACACGCCAACCCGGTCTTCGTTGGGCACTGCTCGAGCAACATCGGGATTTCGGCGGAGCGAAGACAGTGTGGGAAGCCGGTGCCGGGGAATTCTCCGACCTGCTGGCGCTAGAGCATTCGCTCGCGCAACAAGCCAGCTCGCTGGCTGAGGTCGGGGAGGCTGCCACACCCCAAATGCTGGCGAGGTATGACAGGGACCTCGAGCGATTCGACCGCGAGGGCGGATACACTTTCGCGCCCAGGGTCGACGCAGTCCTACAGGGACTCGGCTTCGACGCTGAAAAAGCCCGCACCCAACCGCTAGCAAATCTGAGTGGAGGTGAGCGTGGCCGGCTTGGTCTTGCCAGACAACTCGTGAGCGCGGCCGACGTTCTGCTTCTCGATGAGCCGACCAATCACCTCGACCTCGAGACCACTCGATGGCTGGAAGATTTTCTGCGCAACACAGACAGAACTATTCTCCTCATCAGCCACGATAGAGCGTTTTTGGCGAATGTCGTGGATCACGTCTTCCATATCGAAGGAGGAACAGGGTTCGCCTACACCGGGAGTTACGAATCATTCGTCGAGCAGCGCGAGGAACGCCGGCTCAGTCAGCAAAGGGCGGCTGACAAACAGCGCAAAATCATCGCGGAAGAAGAGGATTACATAAGGCGGAACATCGCTGGGCAGAATTCGAAGCAGGCAAAAGGGCGTCGCAAACGCCTCAGCAGGCTACCGAGACTCAGCGGACCTGTTACTGAGGAAGGAAGCTCAATGGGACTCCGGCTCGATGTAGCTGAGCGCGGTGGGGATCAGGTGGTAGTCGCGCGCGACGTGACCATTGCTATTGGAACGCGAACGCTAATCAAGGATTTCACCGCAACGATTCAACGCGGAGAGATTGTGGGTTTCGTGGGTCCCAACGGGAGCGGGAAATCCACTTTCCTGCGCGCGCTAATGGGTGAGCGCGAAGTCTCACGCGGAGAGTTGAGAATTGGAGGGTCTGTCCGCCCGAGCTACTATCGCCAGGACATGGCGCAGGTGCCGGTCGATCGCACGCTGTACGAGGTGATCAGCGATCTTCGCCCGAATTGGGAGCGGCGGCAAGTGCAGGGGCATCTCGCTCGCTTTGGATTCTCGGGAGATGAAGCACAGCGCCGTGCCGACACACTTTCCGGTGGAGAAAGGGCGCGGGTAGCGCTTGCAATGATGGTCCTGAGCCGGTCCAACTTCCTCGCTCTCGACGAGCCCACCAATCATCTCGATATCGAATCCATTGAGACTCTGGAGGATGCGCTCGAAAATTATGAGGGAACCATTCTCCTGACCAGCCACGACCGCGCAATGCTCGAATCGCTGACTTCACGCGTTTGGGTCCTGCATGAGCATCACGTAACCGACTTTCCTGGCTCCTTCGGCGAGTGGGAAGAGCAAAGTAGAGAACGCGAGCATGCCGCATCGGTCGCGGCGTCCGAGCAGGAAGCACTCAGACGGGTAAAGGAAAGAAAGGCTACTCGACGTCAGGAAACGAAGGGAGAGCTCAAAGCAGCTCTCCGAGAGAGTAGAGAGCAGGTCGAGAAGTGCGAGAAGGAGGTCACTGCACTCGAGCGAAAAGTCGCGGAACTCACTGCCCTGCTGGAGGATCCGGAGCTCTACACCACCCGCGAAGGAACGGAAAAGTCTTTAGTGTCGGGCAAAGAGCTTGACCATGCTCGCCGCCAACTCGACCAAGCGATCGACAGATGGACAGCGGCGACCGAGCGGGCCGAACAGTTGTCCGTGCGGTGACGCCTCAAAATTCCCCAATGAAACCAATTTCGGGCTCAAGGTGGTACCCGAATCTTTTCTCGACCTTTTCCTGTGCCGTCGCAATCAGCTCACGGACATCCTTGGCGGTGGCCTTTCCAAGATTCACCATGATGTTCGCGTGGATGTGAGAGATCTGCGCGTCTCCATGGCGAAAACCTTTCAATCCAACCTCGTCAATCAACCGCCCAGCACCAACGCCCTCGATTTTCTTGAAGATCGATCCAGCACTGGGATGATACTCGAGCCAGGGATGCTTTGCGCCACGCCAGCTAAGGTTTTCCTGCATGATTCTATGCATGACAGCCTTGTCCCCTGGCTCAAGGCGGAAAGTCACCGCAAGGGCGACATCTCGCTGTTTATGCAGAGTGCTGGTGTCATACCCGAACTGCATGTAGTCACGGTCTACTGTCTGCCGTTTGCCCCGCTCAGTAAGTAGCTCTGCAGACTCAAAAACTTCGGCGATGAACATCGTCCGCTCTCTCGCTGGGGCAGGAGAAAGAAAGTGGAGGTTCTGCCAGACAGCCCCTCCAACAGTGCTCGGGATTCCAACGTAATGCTCGAGACCCGACCATCCCCGCTCTACTGCCTGGGGAATTAGTTTTGCCATGATCGCCCCGCTCTCGACCCAGAGCCTCCCATCCTCGAGGAACTGCAAGTGGTGCGACGTGTTCCTGATTACGAGTCCGCGGAAGCCTTTGTCACCGACCAGAATGTTCGCGCCGAGTCCGAGGACGAAGTAATCCACTTCAGTTTCGCGAGCTGCTGTGACAGCCCCTGCCAGATCGTCGGTAGAAGTTGCATCGTAGAAGAGATCGGCTGGACCGCCAATCCTGAATGTGGTGTATTGAGCAAGAGCCTCGTCGCGTTTGAGTCTCGCAGCGTCGAGACGAGCTACCAATTGCCCGTAACGATCCGAACGGGCTTTCCTTGAATCTGACATGTCCGAAAGAAAAGGTGTCCTGCGTCGCTGCGCTACCTTGGCGCTTCTGTTATTTGCTCTCTTGCCGGTGCGAGCGCCCGCTCAACGCGCCGAGCTCGCAAAGATCATTCAGCGGAAAGTTCTGCCGAATGGTCTCGAGGTGATCGTAGTTGAAAACCACGGCGTGCCGCTGGCGACGGTTGAAATCGATGTAAAAAACGGGTCGTTCACACAGTCGTCGCAATACGAAGGACTGGCTCATATGTACGAGCACATGTTCTTTCGTGCGGACTCGACCTTCCCGGAGCCCAATCAATTTTGGGACCGGGCTTCTGATCTTGGGGCGGTCTTTAATGGGACGACCGCCGAAGAACGAGTGAACTATTACATGACGGTGCCCCAGGAAAAACTTGGTGATGCGGTTCACCTTCTCGCCGCGGCACTTCGTGCGCCGCTTTTCCGGCGCGACGAGCTGGAGCGCGAGCGTCAGGTCGTGATCGGAGAATACGACAGAAACGAATCCAGTCCATTTTTCGCTCTGTCGCGTCAGATGGATGCCAAGCTCTATCCAGGCAACTTCAGCAGAAAAGACATCATCGGGGACAGGCAGGTCATACTAACCACGACGCCCGAGAAGATGCGGGCGATCCAGAAGAAGTACTACGTTCCGAACAACTCCGCAGTGATCGTCGCGGGCGATGTAAACCCCGCGACAGTTTTTTCACTCGTCGACCGAGAGCTTGGACAGTGGAACCGAGGCGGGGATCCATTCGCGACCGACCCGATCCCCGCTATTCCGCCACTCCAGAAGAGTGACGGCGTCATCGTAGAAGCGCCGGTTGGCGCTGTAACTGTACAGGTTCAGTGGCAGGGCCCGAGCGTGGGCCAGGATCCTAAATCGACCTATGCCGCCGACGTATTCTCGGATGTCCTCAATGATCCCCAGTCACAGTTCCAGCAGAAGCTCGTCGACAGCGGACTCTGGCAAGCGGTCGGTGTCAATTATTACACCCTCAATCACACCGGCCCGATCACCATCAGTGGTCAGACCTCACCCGAACAGCTTCGTGAGGCGCTCTCAGCTCTCTACGGAGAAATCGCCAAGTTCGATAAGCCGGGCTATTTCACTTCGGAAGAACTTGAAGCCGTGAAGGCGCATCGGGCTGTGACATCCGCATTCGATCGTGAGCGTGCATCCGGGTTTGCTCACACGCTCGGCTTCTGGTGGAGTGTGGCGAGTCTGGAATACTACATGGGTTACGTTGACAACATGGCACAGCAATCGTTGGAAGACCTCCGCGCATACGCGCGCAAATACATCGTCGGCAAACCGCATATCGCCGGGGTGCTGATTGCGCCAGACGCCAGGCAAACATTGAAGCTTGTCCCGGACGAACTCGTTGGTGAGGAGACTCGGTAATGCTTCTCTCCATCGCGCTCGCATTGACGAGCCTGACCACCAGCTTCGACGTATCCGGGGTGCACGTCATCCTCCGGCAAAATGACGCGAACAATGTCGTTGCTGCGAACCTCTATCTGCTAGGCGGCGCTCGCCAGGTTACCCAGGCAAACGCCGGCATCGAGCCGATCCTTCTCGATGTGTCCGAACGGGGAACGGAACACTATCCCAAGAACGCGTTGCGACGCGCAATGTCGAAGCTTGGGAGCGAGATCGTAGTCGCCCCAAGCGCTGACTGGACGATGTTCGGGATCCGCTCCAGCACCGAGGTTTTCGACTCGACGTGGGCAATATTCGCTGACAGGCTGATGCACCCGACGCTTGCAAAGGCGGAGATCAGCGTCGTCAAAGCGCAATACTTGTCAGGCATCCGGCAGCGTCGAGACGATCCTGATGCACTAGCTGACTATCTGGCCGACAGCATTGCTTTCGTCGGACATCCTTATGCGGTGTCGGTGGTTGGCAACGAACGCTCTATTCCGGCGATCGATTCTGCTGCTCTTCGCAGCTATCACCGAAGCCAGTTCGTCACGTCACGAATGCTGCTCGTAGTCGTGGGCAATGTCGACCGCGCCCACATCGAGCGCCTTGTCGCGCAGTCCATCGGACAGCTTCCGCGCGGGAGCTACAACTGGACCGCACCTCCCCGGGTCCCGGAGAACCCCACCGCCCTCGTTGTAGAGCGACGGCAGCTACCCACTAACTACATACTCGGCTACTACAGTGGCCCTTTGGCAAAGGGGCCCGATTATCAGGCCTTGAGAGTAGCCACATCGGTCCTCACCGGTCGCATGTTTGCCGAGATCAGAACACGCCAGAACCTCACTTACGATGTGCATGCTCCGTTCGTGGATCGCGCGGCAACGCTCGGAGGCCTCTACGTCTCGACCGTGTATCCAGACACGACACTAAAACTCATGCGAGCAGCTATCGTCGATCTACAACAGGGCCTGCTCGATCCGGTCGGCTTGAAACAACTAGAAGAGCAGTTTATCACCGAGTATTTCCTTGACAACGAGACCAACGCTGCCCAGGCAGATTTCCTCGCACGATCGCAACTATACGAGGGAGATTATCATGAGGCCGAGCGCTTCGTCGACGAGCTGAAGAGCGTTACGCCAGAGGCTGTTCAGAGAGTCGCACGGAAGTACATGAAGGGGTTTCGCTTCGCGTACGTAGGGGATCCCTCGAAACTCAACCTGCAGACGCTGAATCTCTTTTGAGGCCAGCAGTGAACCTCCCGGGGAGCATACTGTAAGACTCGAATCACTCCACGAATTCATCGGCGACTGCTCGCGGATTCATCGCGCCGCTATAGAGCTCAATCCCAAGAATTGCGGCCGCGATGCCCCGCTCGGCGAGCGACCTAAGATCATTCATGCTTCCGAAATTGCCTGCGGCAAACACCGGGAGGTCAATTGCCTCAGCAACATCCTCGAGCAGAGCCAACTCGCTGCCACGCAGGACTGGTTCGGGATTCACAGTTGTAACCAGTAAGCCTGCCAAGGGCAAATCGCCAAGCTCCTCGGCCACATCGGTTGCCAGCTTTGAATTCGAGCGGGTCCAACCGTGTGTCAGGACTCTTCTGTCGCGGACATCGATCGCTACAACAATCTGTCCGGGGAAAGTTGCGCTCATTTCAGCGATCCAATCCGAATTTTCGAGTGCGCGTGCTCCGATGATCACCCTCCGAGCCCCTTCATTGAGCAGGTGCTCAATAGAAGCCAGACTCCGAATGCCGCCACCAACTTGCACTTCAGCATCGGTGCTTCCGAGGATGGTATCGATCTGCGGGCAGTTATTTCCGCGGTCCGCGAGTGCATCGAGGTCCACGACGTGGAGGTGTTGGAATCCATATTGTCGCCAGGCAGCGGCGACGCCGATGGGGTCGGGAATGCGAAGAAGCTCATGGTCGTATGAATTCGTGGCAACCTGCACGCAGGCTCCGCCTTTGAGGTCGAGCGCGGGAATTGCAATCACGTTTCTGGCTCGGCAGCGAAAGCGGTAGTCGGAAGAGCAACCGCCTGCAACAATTGCGCGCTGGCTCGCTTGTGAATAAATTCACAAGCTTCGGGAGATAGAAGTCTACCGTTAATCATGTACTAGTGTACGGCTCGGGGAGGCCAGAGAAAATGCGGTTCTACGGATTTGCGGTCGCTGTTGGTGTGTTGACGCTTGGCGCTTGCGCCGGAGGAGAAAAAAACCCTTCCGACACAACTCACGTTGCGGTGGATACTTCAAGTGCCGCCGCTTCGAACGCGGGCGGAAGTACAGCTAGTAGTGGAACAACGCCTACGGGAACAACCTCGGGCGCGGCGACCATGGCGCCTATCACCGGCACGACGCACGAAGTGAAAATGCTGGGCGACGCGAAGGGATATCGCTTCGAGCCGGCAAACATCACCGTCAAGCAGGGCGACGGTATCAAGTTCGTCGTGGTGAGCGGCGGACCGCACAACGTCGCGTTCGATCCGGCCAGTATTCCAGCCGATGTAAAGTCGCAACTCGATGCCAACATGGGTTCTGACAAGATGGGCGAGCTTTCAAGCAACATGAAGATGAATCCCGGTGACGCCGTCACCATCTCGTTCGCCAAGATCAAGCCGGGACAGTATCCGTATCACTGTGTACCGCACCTCGCGCTCGGAATGAAGGGTGTAATTACCGTTCAATAGCTTTCTGAGGTCAAGCGAACGGCGGGGGCTCGTGCTCCCGCCGTTTTGTATTCTCTGTGTATCTTTGAGTCATGAACGTTCATAGTATCGCGCGAATGAGCGGAGGCTCGGCTTACCTCTGGATGGCGGCCCGTGCCAGAAATGCGCTCAGACGGGTCGTCGTGTTCGGTATCGTGGGCGGTGTCGTCTTCATTGCCGCATTGATTGCGTTCGTACTGGTTCCAAGAAACGCGTCGCGCAAGGCAATGGCAGTAGCCGCACAGATCGAGTCGAAAGTCGATTCGGCCCCGACGGTCGCGGCGCGCGATAGATACCTGGCCGAGGTCACATCTGCCGACTCTGTGCTCGACGCAGTTCGGCGCGCTGTTGCCCCCGCTCCGGTCACTCTCATCGATACTTTCCCCCCGGCTGTACGCGCTCAGCGCGATTCCCTCAGCGCAGAACTCGCGACGTTGAACCGACTCATAGAGCGGGCCGAAAACGCTCCCCTGCCCACGTCGTATCGAGCCTTAGCAGCTTCCCCCGAGGTGGCTGCTGACCCTCGAGTGCGAATCCTCCTCGACTCGCTGGCGGACATCGAGCGCGATCGCAACGCCTTTGGTGCTGTAGGGACTGTCGACCCGGTTTATCTCGCGCTGACCTCGAGAGCGAATGCAATAGGGCGCTCCATACAGGCAATCGCCGATGCAAAGAGAGGTGAGATCAGAGGAAAGCTCGCCCTCATTCGACCAACTCTAGCTCCTGTCGTGAAACCAGTGATCACGGTTGACACCACGAGGCTTCTCGCCCAACGCCTAAGTGCTCAGCAGAATTACACGGCAGCGTCCCACCGACTCGACCTGATCAAGCAAAGGAACGCGCGCGTAGACCGGCAGACCGCGCATGCGCGTGAACTGTCAAACGTCGGCGCACCACCTTGGGCAATGCTCGCGGCTGCGGTAGTTCTCGCCCTCGCGGTTGGGTTTGCCGCATCTTTCGGGACAGAACTGAAGCGGCCACACATTGCAGACACTCGCGAAGCGGAGCAGGTGAGCGGGACGAGAGTCCTCACAGTCATCAAACCACCCGAGGTCGTCGTAGAGCGAAGCCGCCGCCAGGCAGATGTCGAGGCGCCTCCGCTGATCGATGTCGTGTCGGAGAGCTATCGAACTCTCTATCTGCACATCGCCTCGGTCGAAGCCAGCGTCCCGATAGTTACTATCACAGGCGACGATCCAGGAATTGTTGCCACGGTTGCTTCGAATCTCGCCGCATCCGCCGCTTACGAAGCGAGAAGCACCCTCCTGGTGGATGTCGACCCGACAACCTGCAGCGTGGCAAGCGTACTTCGGATTCGTCCTGATCCTGGACTGTCCGGAATTATCACGGGTAGTGCAACCTGGCCCGAGGCGATCGTCCCCACGACTATTGGCCGCGACCGGCCGCTTGATGTGTTACCAAGCGGAACACGCCGCGCTGGAATCCCCGATCAGGATGTCGTGGAAGAGGTGAAGAAAGAGCTCGCGCGAATGCAGCGTCGATATGATTTCATCATCATTGCGGCGCCGACCAGTTATGTGCAGCGGAGCGCGAGCAGCATCATTCCCTCGCCCGACGTCATACTCTGCGCGCGCATCGCGCACGCGACGGTCGGAGGTCTCAAGGCGGCGGTAGACAATCTCCGTCAAGCCGACATGCGGATTCACGGCTTGGTGCTATGGGATGCGGAGATGCCGCAACTTGAAACCCGCGAAGAGATGCTTGGCTCAACGCGGCAATCAGGCGCATTCCAGCCAGAATTTGCCGCTGCACAGTAAGCTGTAATGGCCGAAACCATCCCCGATCTACGCGGGATTCCGAAGGCCAGAGCCTACAATGAGCTGAATGCTCATATGGAGGCAGTTCTTGATGGCATTGTCGATCCAATTGCGGTGATGGCTACGCTGGCGTCGTTGGTACATCACGCATTTGGGCATCTCTGGACAGGTTTCTATCGCGTGGCAGAGCCCGGACTATTGCTAAGGGTTGGCCCGTACCAGGGCTCGCTTGGGTGCCTGGAAATCGCGTTCGGCCGGGGCGTATGCGGGAAGGCCGCCGCCGAAATGAGGACGATAATCGTGCCAGATGTTCAAAAATTCGGCGGACACATCACATGCGACCCGAGATCTCGCTCAGAAATAGTGCTGCCGGTCCTCGGACCCCAAGGTGACCTGATAGCGGTTTTCGACATCGATTCCGAGAGACTTGATGCGTTCGATGATGATGATCGCCGCGGACTGGAGTTACTGCTGTCATCTTTCGCGAGATCGGCAAAATGACGGTGACCGGGTATTCGGATGTCATCAATCACGCGCTCGCTTTTGCTGCCAAACATCACGACAGGCAGGTTCGCAAGGGAACGAAGCTCCCCTATCTAACTCATCCGGCAAACGTCGCAATAATTCTTACCCGCTATGGGCGCGATGACGGCACAGTAGTGGCTGGGATTCTGCACGACGTCATTGAAGATTGTGTGCGTGATGGGTACACGAGGGAGATGCTCGAGCAGCGAATTGGAGACAAATTCGGCGACAAAATCCTGGACACCGTACTCGCGGTAACCTACCGCCGCCACGATGACAACGGCGTTGAGCTCTCGGGTGACGAACGCAAGATGGATTATCTCGAGCGACTCGAACAGGCAGGCGAAGGCGCGCGATGGGTATGTGCGGCCGATAAAATCCACAATGCCTCATCGATTGTCGCGGATTTGCGCCGTACGATAGACCCTGAAACCGTCTGGAACCGCTTTAGTGGCGGGAAAGCGTCGACAGCCCGGTGGTACCGACAGGTATTTGAAAGACTACGCGAGGTCGGCTTCACCGCGCCGATCATGAATGAGCTGGATCAGGTATCCAGCGAGCTGTCCCGAATGGCGGGCTATTAGCGGACTAGACCGCGACCGTGGATGACTTCGCGTACTTTCTCTCGACGTAGTCATCGAGAATCCGCAGGAAGTCGCTGACTATTGTCTCTCCTTTCAGCGTAACCATCAACTTTCCGTCAACATAGACCGGCGCTTTTGGATCCTCGAACGTCCCCGGCAAAGAGATGCCAATATTGGCATGCTTCGACTCGCCCGGACCGTTCACGACACACCCCATCACGGCAACTTTCATGTCTATCACAGATGGATACCGCTCCTTCCACACCGGCATCTGGTCCCGCAGGTAAGTCTGAATATCCTCGGCCATGTGTTGAAAGAAGGTGGATGTGGTCCGACCACAGCCCGGGCAAGCGGTGACCTGTGGGTTGAAGTTCTGTAGCTCGAGTGACTGAAGGATTTGCTGCGCCACTCGAACCTCCTCGGTGCGGTCCCCTCCGGGTCGTGGAGTCAACGATACGCGGACGGTGTCGCCAATTCCCTCCGACAACAGAATCGAGAGCGCTGCAGTGCTGGCGACGATTCCCTTTGAGCCGAGTCCGGCCTCAGTGAGGCCCACATGCAGGGGATAATCGCAACGCGCGGCCAGTTGGCGATAGACATCGACGAGGTCCTGTACCCCAGAGACCTTGGCTGAAATTATGATGCGATTGTGGCCGAGGCCCGTCTCCTCAGCTATCGCTGCGGACCGAAGCGCGCTCTGGACCATTGCCTCGATGTAGACTTCCTTCGCGGTACGCTTGGCGTCGGCGCGCGCGTTCTCATCCATTAATTGCGTGAGGAGGTCCTGATCCAGCGAGCCCCAGTTCACGCCGATCCTTATCGGTTTGTCGTTGGCGAGAGCAATTCCGATAATCGTCCGGAAATTCTCATCGCGACGTTTCCCACCGACGTTACCCGGGTTGATGCGGTATTTGGCAAGTGTTCGCGCGGCGTCCGGATATCGCGCGAGGAGGAGGTGGCCGTTGTAGTGAAAGTCGCCTATCAGCGGCACCGACAGACCCATATCAGCGAGTCTGCTTGCTATCTCGGGCACTGCATGTGCTGCTTCTTCGTTATTGACAGTGATGCGGACGAGACTGCTTCCGGCGCGCGCGAGCTCCGCGACCTGGAGCGAAGTCGCCGCAGCATCGGCGGTGTCGGTGTTCGTCATCGACTGCACAACGATCGGGTGCGCAGATCCGACGAGGACGTCGCCTACCGATACCGATGTTGTCTGTCGTCGTTTTACGCTTGTCACCGTGCTTGCATGTGAAGAATTTGAAAGCTAATTCCCTGCTCCGACTGGTGCATGTGAACCGCGGATATCTCCACCTCTCCTTATTCTGGAGCTCAGATGGCTGACCAGCCCGACAACCCGGAAGTCGTTTCAGCGGCACCGATCGCGGCGCCCCCCAAGAGGAAACGTCACCGGATTGCCATCTTTCTTTCGTTGCTGGTGTTGATCCCCGCCGTGGTGATAGCGCTATGGATATGGGTCGCGCTTGGCTACACCTATGCGTCGGGGCAGCGGGCAGGTTACGTCCAGAAGATCTCCAAGAAGGGATGGCTCTGTAAGACCTGGGAAGGTGAGCTGGCGATGGCAAATCTTCCTGGAACAATGCCCCAGATCTTTACGTTCACGGTGCGCAACGATTCCGTCGCGAGAATCATCGAGCAGAACATAGGGAAACAAGTGTCACTCACCTACGAGCAGCACAAGGGAATACCAACGTCGTGCTTTGGGGAGACGGAGTATTTCATTACGGAGGCTCACCGGGTGGGGCCTTGAATCTGTCTATTGTCTGCTCAGCCGGTCCTTGCTATTTTTTCTGCCAAGTCGAGCCAGGGCATGGGCGCAGCCCGTGCTTCGAGCTCAAAATCCAGTGCGGGGTTAGTGAGACCCGCATATCAGATTGTCGAGGGTCGGGCGTGATCCGCTCCCCAAGACACAAATTTTCCAGGAGCAGGGAATGCGTACGACCGGCAAAGTGAAGTGGTTCAACGATGCGAAGGGCTTTGGTTTCATCACACCTGACAACGGGCAGAAGGATTGCTTCGTTCACTACAGCGCGATCTCTGGCTCGGGCTTCAAGTCCCTTGCTGAAGGCGACGCGGTAGAGTTCGACATTGTCGAAGGTCAGAAAGGTCCGGCTGCCGAGAACGTGACGAAGGCTTCTTAAGGCTACGTCTGCTTCACTGGCACAATCTGGCGGGGCGTCTCAATTGAGACGCCCCGTTTTGTTTGTCGGCGGACGACCTCTTCTCGGCATGGGGGCCGTTTCGACCGCGGTTTCCAATCGCTGGAGGAGGTTTTCGCGGAGGACGGCCAGCTCCAGGCCAACGCTTAGACCGCTGCGGCTCTGATACTGTCCGTTAGCTCCAACTAGCGTTTCAGCGAGGTGAATCGCGTCGGGGATTGAAAGGCTCAAGTCCTGGATCAACAGCAGAACGACTGCGAGGATCAGGATTGCTTCGATCCTCAGGCGTCGAGAAACACCTTGGCGGCCGGAGTGAACCCCTGAAACGGCATGATGTGAAAGAATATTATCGAGCCACTTTACCGAGGTCCCCAGCGTAAGTGCTGCGGTGTCAATAGTATAAACCCTGGCCACATAATTATCCTACAAATAGAGGATAATTAAATCAAGCTCCCTAACGCTCGGCTTTGCGACCCCCTCATTATATTGCGCCCGACTTTGCGCATTCCTCCACATCATCCCACCCACGAATGAAGCACTTGATCCGCCCGCTACCATTGCTACTGCTAGTCTTCTCTGGCTGGGCCCAGCCGGTGGCTGCGCAGAAAAGCTTTGCTCTTGGCATCGGCGGTGGCGCATCGATTCCAGTCGGCAGGCTCAAAGATGCTCAGAACTCGGGCTTCAACGGCATCATTGCCTTGGCCTTGGGAGTCGCTGAACTGCCAATCGGCGTTCGTATAGACGGCATTTATAATCGATTTCCAGGTACTGGAGCCGCTTCAGGGTCGTCCCTGGCCACCAATACTTATAGCTTCCGAGTCACTGGAGTCCTCGGCAACGTGATCCTCGCGTTTCCTGGGACGACTACGAAAGCATATGTAATCACTGGTGGAGGACTGTATTACACGAAGCTTGATGTGGCTGGCGCGAAATCCGAGAGTGATCCAGGGCTGAACGCTGGCGCAGGGTTTACTTTTGGCCTCGGACCAATAGCGAGTTTCGTCGAAGCCAGGTACCACTTTATCCGGCGCCCACCCGACAAGGGTGGGGTGATCCATTTCGTTCCCGTCACCTTGGGAATCATGTTTTAGGAATGGATTGCTGGAGCGCAGGGGATGCGCTCAAAGGGTGCCTCGTCTAAATCGCCCGAAGTATCAACTCATTTCCGCGAGAGACGTCCGTAGATGGTCGCAACGCTTCTCTCGCAGCGTTCAACTGTGCTCGTACCGCACCGGGGCCAGTGCCTCCCGGCACCTCACGCCGCGCGACAGAGCGAGTGGGCTCGAGCCAGTCCAAGACGTCATCACCAAAGAACGGGTGGGCATTCTTGAACGAAGAGAGCGGCAGGCCGTCGAGGTCGCAGCCGTCCTGCTCGCTTTGCCGGATGAGTGCGCCAATTGCCGCGTGGGCGTCGCGAAAGCTCGCGCCTTTCCCTACCAGATAGTCAGCGAGATCTGTTGCCATCATGCTGCTCGATAGCGCGGCACGCATCCGTCTTGCGTCGAAGCGTGTCTCCTGGAGCGCACCCGCAACAGCAGGCAGCACCAGAAGGAGTGTATCAACCGCGTCGAATAACACTCGCTTGTCGTCCTGTAGATCCTTGTTATAGCCGCTTGGTAATCCCTTCAGAGTAGCCAACAAGGTTGTGAGATCGCCGATTGCACGCGCCCCAGTTCCGCGCGCCAGCTCGAGAGCATCCGGGTTTCGTTTCTGTGGCATCATGCTCGAGCCGGTAGTGAAAGCGTCACCAAACTGGACAAACCCGAACTCGCTTGATCCATAGATGATGAGGTCTTCGGCAAGCCGAGACAGATGCACCGATGTGACTGTGACCGCGAACAGCAACTCTGCGGCGAAATCTCTGTCGCCAACTGCGTCGATACTGTTCTGGGAAATCGAGCTGAAGCCAAGACTTCCCTGCAATAGAACTCGCGAAATCGGAAACGCACAGCCCGCGATAGCCCCCGACCCCAGAGGCAGCACACCTGCTGAACGGGAGGCTGTAGCAATCCGCGACCGATCACGCTCCAAGGGCCAGAAGTGAGAGAGCATCCAATGCGAGGCGGAAACTGGCTGAGCGCGCTGGAGATGGGTGTACGATGGCATCAGCACATCTTCCAGGCTCTCGGCGTGATCCAGCATCACGCGTTGCAAGCCGCGAATGGTAGTATCGAGCTTTCCGCATGCATCGACGGACCACAAACGCGTGGCCGTCGCTACCTGATCGTTGCGGCTGCGTCCTGTATGAAGCTTTGATGCCACGTCGCCGATCTCGTCATGAAGTAGGCGATCAATCATCGTGTGCACGTCTTCGTCGGAGGGCAGGGGCGTTACGCCTGCTCCGAGCTTTTTCGCGACGCTGTCCAACCCGGCCTCTATGCGCTTACTCTCCTCGAGGGTGAGTACGCGAGCCCCCCAGAGAGCAACCGCCCACGCTCGCGACAGCTCGATGTCGTAAGGCCAGAGCCGATAGTCGACACCGATGGACCTGTTCAGTGCATCAAGGGCCAAGGCCGTGGGGATCGCGAAACGTCCGCCCCAAAGTTTGTGCGAAGCATGGTCAGACATTATTCCGTCAGGCGATGGCAAGAGCAGCGGTTGCTTCTGAGGCCCCTATGTCTGACTTCGCTCTTTGTGCCGCGGCGAGCTCCTGGTCACGAATGGCGCGGACGCGCGCGGAAAGCCCGTACAAGCGAATGAACCCGGCAGCGTCGCTTTGCTGATAGACGTCATCTTCGCCGAAGGTGACAAAGCGTTCATCATATAGCGCGAACTCACTCTCGCGTCCAACGACAGTCGCGCTCCCCTTGAACAGGCGTAGCGTGACGGATCCGCTGACGCGTTCCTGGGTCACGTTCACGAAGGCGTCGTAACCCTCTCGCTCCGTTGTCCACCAGCGTCCCTCATAGACGAGATCAGCATAGCGGGGTGCCAGGAGGTCCTTAGCAGCCAAGGTACGTCGATCGAGAACGAGTTGCTCGAGCTCGCTGTGCGCAGAGTAGAGCAGCGTCCCGCCCGGTGTTTCGTAAACGCCACGCGATTTCATTCCAACCAGCCGATCTTCGACGAGATCGATACGGCCCACGCCGTGCCGGCCGCCAATTCGGTTGAGCGCAACCAGAAGCTCCACTGCATCCAGTTCAACGCCGTTGACTGAAACAGGAGTGCCGGCACGGAAACCCACGGTGACTTCTTCCGGATCGTCGGGCGCATTTTCGGGAGCAGCGGTAAGCATGAACAAATCTGATGGGGGAGCGGCCGCAGGCTGCTCGAGTATGCCGCCTTCGTGGGAGATGTGCCAAATATTGCGGTCCCGCGAGTAGATCTTGTCGCGGGTCGCAGCGACAGGAATCCCATGAGATTCAGCGTAAGCGATCGCATCCTCGCGGCTACGGATATTCCATTCGCGCCATGGCGCGATAACGGGCAGGTCAGGAGCGAACGCGGCATACGTGAGCTCGAACCGCACTTGGTCGTTGCCCTTGCCGGTGCAACCGTGCGCGAGGGCATCTGCGCCCACTTTCCGCGCGACCTCGACCTGACGACGCGCGATGAGGGGCCGGCCCATCGATGTTCCAAGCAGATACTTGCGCCCGTAGATCGCGCCCGCTCGCAGGGTGGGCCACACGAAATCTTCCACGAACTCCTGACGCAGATCTTCTATGTAGCATTCGTCGGCACCCGAGGCGATTGCTTTTGCGCGAACACCCTCGAGTTCGTCACCCTGACCAATGTCCGCAGCCACGCAGATGACGCGCGCGCCATAATGCTCCTTGAGCCAGGGAACGATAATCGAAGTATCGAGCCCACCGGAGTAGGCAAGGGCAATTGTGCGGATCACAGGTACCTCAATAAGTATTCAGTATTTCTGAATATTTAATCTATAAACCGGGTATCGTCAATGCTCCGGCCCGGCTTTTAGGGCTCGCCGGCCATGCTTTTCAGCTTGCGCATCACCCGATCGCGTGCCGCAACGGAACGCGTAATGATGAGGATCGTGTCGTCTCCGCCGACGGTGCCCAGGATGTCGGACCAGCCTTCTCCGTCGAGGGCGGCTGCGATCGGCTGAGCCCCACCTGGCACGGTTCGCAAGACAATCATCTCACTGACCCCATCGAGGCGAAGAAATAGCTGGGGAAGGAGAGTATCCAAGGCGGCCCGACTTTCTTCGATACTCCCGTCGGTGACGGCGTAACGTGCCCCGTCAGGGGTCGGGACTCGAGCCAGTCGGAGCTCACGCAGATCACGCGAAAGGGTCGCCTGTGTAACGTCCCAGCCCCGCTGCAAGAGCAGCTTCCGGAGGTCCTCCTGACTGCTGACGACACGCGACTCGATAATCTCCAGAATCGTGTCGTGTCGCTCCCGTTTGTTGGCCATGAGTCCTGAGTCTAGCACTTCGGGGGACAAGGCGCGAGATAGCGCCAGTGGGATCATTGACCATACGCCGGTGTAATGTTATGCATTCTCTATGCATAAATTTCCGGTCGGGGTTTTGGGTGCCAGTGGATACGCTGGACGAGAACTCTGTGCGCTGATTGCACAACACCCCA
>CADDZN010000021.1 GCA_902812375.1 bacterium
GCGATTATTACGTCGCCCGAGAACCATAAGAGACTCGGCCGGTATCAGGAGATATCGCGCCGCCTCGCTCTCGCGGAGAATCTGACCGACGCACAGGCGCGGTCACTCGCCTCCGAAGGAAAGGCTGTCGTCTGGATCGATGGCGGCTTGCACGCGAGCGAAGTCCTGGGGGCACAACAGCTCATTGAGACGGTGTACGAGCTCGTTAGCCGGACTGACCCCGAGACACTCCGCTTTCTGCGCGACGACATCATCCTTTGTGTTCCCGCCAACCCGGATGGACAAGACCTCGTTTCGGATTGGTACATGCGGGAAGCTGATACGCTGAAGCGCAGCACGAGCAGATTGCCGAGGCTTTATGAGAAATACGCAGGCCACGACAACAACCGCGATTCGTACATGGCAGCGCTGCCTGAAACCCAGGCGATGGACAGCATCCTGTTCCGTGCATGGTATCCGCAGATCATGTACAACCATCACCAGACTGGGCCAATTGGGACTGTGATCTTTGCGCCCCCCTTTCGGGATCCATTCAACTACAACTTCGATCCGCTCGTCCCGATGGAGCTCGATCTCGTGGGCGCAGCGATGCATTCGCGGTTCGTCGCCGAGGGGAAACCCGGCGCCACGATGAGAAGCGGGTCGAACTATTCGACCTGGTGGAACGGCGGGCTTCGCACGACGGTCTACTTCCACAACATGATCGGACTGCTGACGGAGGCAATCGGGAATCCGACTCCTACCGAGATTCCGCTTGTTCCGGAGAAGCTTTTGCCGAAGGGCGATCTGCCCATGCCGATCCAGCCGCAAAAGTGGCACTTCGCGCAGTCGATAGCATATGAGCTCACCGCGAACCGCGCGGTGCTCGATGTCGCGTCACGGTATCGCGAAACGATTTTGTACAACATCTACCAGATGGGCCGCAACTCGATCCAGCGTGGAAGCACCGACACCTGGACGACCACGCCGAAGAGGGTTGCGGCGCTGGAGGCAGCGCTCGGCGCTGACAGTACAAAGCGTCCTCGGGATGACGGAAACGGCAGGGGCCCGCCGCGTATGACGTCGACCTCTAAGGAGCTCGCGGCCTACGCGGCGATCATGCGGAATCCGGCAGACCGCGATCCAAGAGGCTACATCATCCCAGCGAATCAACCGGACTTTCTTACCGCGACGAAATTTGTAAATGCGCTAATCAAGAACGGCATCGTAGTTATGCGTGCGAACGCGCCGTTCACTGTTGGCGGCAAGAGCTATCCGGCAAACTCGTTCGTCGTGGAAACGGCGCAAGCATTCAGGCCGCACATTCTCGACATGTTCGAGCCCCAGGATCATCCGAACGACGTACCGTATCCTGGTGGCCCGCCTACACCGCCCTATGACAATGCCGGCTGGACTTTGGCTTACCAGATGGGCGTTCAATTCGATCGCATCCTGGATCCGTTCAATGGCCCTTTCACGCCGGTAACCGGCTTCGCAAAGCCACCGGTATCAATAGTTGCGCGTGGGGCTCCGGCCTACGTGTTCAGCCGCTCCGTCAACGATGCATTTCTTGCTGTCAATCGCTTACTCGCCCGCGGCGAAGACGTTTACGCTCTCTCCAAACCGGTTGTAATCAATGGCGAGCGCTACGATGCTGGAACGTTCTATGTCCCGACAAGGCCGACGACACCCGGAGTACTGGCTCAACTCGCAGACGAAAAGGGTCTCGTTTTCACGCCCCTCCAGACCTTGGTTTCACGAGAATCGCTGCGACGTCTCCAGTCGCCACGGATCGCTCTGTGGGATCAATACGGAGGGGCGATTACCTCGGGATGGGGTCGTTTGGTGCTCGAGCAGTTTGAGTTCCCGTATCAAGTTGTCTACCCGCCGGCGATCGACGCGGGCAACCTGATCTCGAAGTACGATGTTCTAATCCTGCCGGATGGAGCGAGCTTTGGACGAGCGGGTGGAAGGGGGGCATCGCGAATAGATTCCGCGGACGTCCCGGCGGAGTATCGCGATCGAGTCGGCTCGCTCACGGCCGCGAAATCGGTTCCGCAGATTCTCGACTTTCTCAATGCGGGCGGGACCGTTGTGGCGATTGGATCAGCCACGGATCTCGCGACCCAGCTCCAGCTCCCTATCGCGAACGCGCTCGTAGACAGTGCCGGGCATCCGCTCCCGCGAATGCGTTTTTATATTCCGGGCTCGATTCTCAGTATGCGCGTCGACACTACGAAGACGCTGGCGCGAGGTGCCCGCCCGGTGATGGATTTCTACTACGACAACGCTCCGGCATTCAGACTATTGCCGGGAGCGGAAGCGCGGGGAATCCGGCGGATCGCCTGGGTCGAAGGGGCCTCACCACTTAGGAGTGGTTGGGCGTTGGGTCAAAAGTATCTCTCGGGGGTAGCAGAAATTCTGCAGGTGCCGGTCGGAAAGGGAATGCTGGTTTTGTACGGTCCGGACCCCTACTTCCGGTCCCAACCGCATGGCACGTTCAAGCTGCTTTTCAACGCACTACTGTATCGGACTGCACTCGGAGATTAAATGAAGCGCGCTACAATATTGATCACGGCAATCGCTCTCGTGGGCTGCTCTTATCTCCGGGGATCAGCGCCTGCATCTGGCAGTACTCCTGTGACTCCGTCCAAACCTGCAGCGAGGAAAACGTCCGCACGCCTGACGAGTGGTGCGGCGGTGGTGCGTGGGATGCACGATCTCTACGCCGGAAAGTATCTGAAGACTATGAGCTTCCTTCAGAACAACACTGCGTACAGCGCGACCGGACAGGAGAAGCACACCCAATGGTATGAGCACATTGAAGTTCCAGGGAAGCTCAGGATTGCGTTTCTGCCGGCGAGTCAGCGAAGCGGTCTCGTACAGGTAAACGACAAGGTCGCGTCTTTCGACAACGGAATCAGAGTCGATTTCCGTCCGTCGGTAAATCCGCTCCTCGTTTTGACATCCGACGTGTATGCCGCGCCGATCAGCCAGATCATGCGCGAGCTCGATTCACTCGAAGTGGATACCGACGTGATTCGAACTGATGAGTGGGAGGGTCGTCCTGTCTACGTCGTTGGTGCGAAGGCCGGAGACACGACGTCGAACCAGATGTGGATCGACGCGGATCGCATGCTGCTTCTGCGATTTATCCAGAGCACCAAGGCCGGCGACCGCACCATCATCAGCGACAACCGAGTCCAGAATTACAAGGAGATTCAGGGTTACCAGATCCCCACGGAATTTCTGGTGATCCGGAACGGGCGACCTGTGTGGCGCGAGGAGTACGCCAACATCCGGATCAACGAAGAGTTTCCCGCGGGCACCTTTGATCAGGCGCGATGGAAGGACATCCCCATTCCAGAGTAGCTTAGCGCTACCGATAGCCTGCGGCCTGCATCGTAAACAGCTCCTCGTAGAGCCCATGACTCTCGAGGAGCTCTTCATGTGAGCCCTGTTCCTCAACGCTGCCGTGGCGTAGCACGATGATCCGATCCGCCATTCGCACGGTCGAGAACCGGTGCGAGATGAGAATCGCCATTCGCCCCGCGACCAGCTCCGAAAACCGCAGAAACACCTCGTACTCGGCGCGGGCATCGAGCGCCGCCGTTGGCTCGTCGAGAATCAGTACCTGAGCGTCCCGCATGTAGGCACGTGCGAGCGCAATCTTCTGCCACTCTCCGCCCGAAAGATCGACGCCTTCATCGAAGCGTCTGCCGAGCATTTGCTTATACCCTTTCGTAAACCGCGGGAGAAGCGAGGCCGCGAGTGAGTTTTCCGCCGCGATCGTAATTGATGCGGGCGTTCCGTCGCCGTTGTCGAGATCGCTTCGCACTGCTTCGATCTCGCCCACGCCGATGTTCTCGTCGAATCGCATGTCGTAGCGCACGAAGTCCTGAAAGATTACGGCGATCGCGTGACGAAGACTCGCAAGATCGTACTCCCGAAGATCGAGGCCATCGAGAGTGATTCTTCCTTCGGTCGGGTCGTAAAGTCGCGCAAGAAGCTTGGTGATAGTCGTTTTGCCGGCGCCATTCTCGCCGACCAGAGCGACGCGCTCGCCGGGCTCGAGCGTCATGTCGACGTTTCTAACGGCCCAACGCTCGCTGCCGGGGTAGCGGAAGCCAACATTCTCGAACACGAATCCCGACGCGATTCTATCAGGCACTTTTCGCGCGTTCGGTGGTGATTCGATTGTCGGCTGCATGTCCAGAAACACGAACAGGTCGCGGAGATAGAGCGCCTGCTCGAAGACATTGCTCGCCGAGAGAAGTATGCTCTGGATGACATCGCGCCCGCGACCGAACGAAGCGGCGAGGAAGGTGAGCATTCCAATGGTGATCTCTCCGCGCACCGCGTGTAGCAGGATAATCACATAAGCCGCGTAATAGCCGACCGTGCCGAGTATCGATAAAAGAGCGCTTACCGCTCCGCGCCGAATCGAGAGGTTGCGGTTTTCCTCATAGAACCTCTGCGACAACGTGGCGTAGCGCTCGGTGATCCAGGGCGCGAGCCCGAACATCTGCACTTCCTTCGCCGTCTTGTCGCTTGCGCCGACGTAACGCAGATAGTCGAGCCGTCGGCGCTCGGGCGTCCATCTGAAGAGCAGCGAGTACCCAAGCGATGCGAAGTGAGTCTCACCAAGAAAGCTTGGCACCACGGCGACGGCGAGCAGCAGCAACAGCCACGGACTGTACGCGATAAGCGCGCCCGCCAGCGTCAACAGCGTTAGCGCATCCTGCGCGAGTGAAAGCAGCAACGTGAGAAGAGCGATCCGGCCAACGGTCTGACGCCGTGCGCGCTCCAGGTGATCATAGAACTCCGGATCCTCGAATTGCGCGAGATCCAGCTTGGCCGCGTGCTCCATGAGGCGCACGCTCATCGAGTTCGAGAATAAATCGCCGAGGAGACTCTCGATTAGCGATGATGCGCGCGCGAGAATTTCCCCCACGAGGACGATGGCAACCTCGAGCACGAGGTAGCGCCAGAGTTGGGTCAGCGTTCCGTGTCCAGCCTTGGCAGCAATTACCGAATCGAGGATCAGCTTTCCAACCCAAAACGTCGCCACTGGTACGAAGGAGCGAAGAACGCGAAGCACGACCATCGATGCGGCGTACCCGCGATGCGTTTCCCAGATGAGACGGAATAGCGCGGGCACATATCGCAGCGCGGCGAGGCGCTCGTCCCAACTCGCCGGCTCGTCCGGCTTGCGGCGCCTCCCGAGTGCCGCGGAGATTACTTCCGGATGACTCATGACGCTCGGTGCGTTAGCGCGCGTCCGGGGAACTGTCTCGGGCCTGCGATTCCGTCACTATCGGGAAGCCAAGATTGGCCCACGCTTCAAATCCACCACCGAGATTCGCGACGTTGTCGAAACCGCGCGCTTTGAGGAGACTCGAGGCAATCGCCGACCGTCCACCGCCCTGGCAGTGCAACACGATTGGACGGGACCTATCCAACTCTGCGAGCTTGTCCGGTAGCGCCGCAAGCGGAATATGGAGCGCACCCGGAAGATGGCCATGCCGCCATTCGTCGGAGGCGCGAACGTCGATGACGGTTACACCACCACCTAATGCTTCGAGATCGCGGAGCGCGGTTGCGTCGAGCTGCGGAATTTTCCCGAGTGCATTGTGGTCGGCGTCGAACTGCTTGACCGCTCGTCCACTGAAGAATCCCTTAACGTTGTCGATGCCGATCTTGGCAAGATCTGCAACGAGCGGTTGCACACTATCCGAGCTCTCGGCGTCGGTGATGAGATAGATGTCCTGGCCTTCGGGGATCAGTGCGCCGCACCAAATCAGGAAAGACTTATTGTTCGGAATGTTGATCGTGCCCGGTACGTGAGAGGTTGCGAACCGGGCAGCCGGTCTGGTATCAATGATCGCCGCTCCGGCGGTCAGGGCGCGAGTAAGCTCCTCGACGCCTGCCTCGCGGATCGCGCCCAACGTTCGCTGGGTCGCGCTGGCATCCCGGTTGATCCGTTTCATTCTCGTGAAATAAGCCGGTGGGAACGGCTGATCCTCGAGTACGCGCCGCACGAATTCGCGCTCGTCGATTTGTGTGAGTGCCCAGTTGAACAGGCGCTCGTAGCCGAGCGTGGATTGCGGCATTGCGCCAAGCGAGCGCCCGCACGCGGAGCCGGCGCCATGTCCCGGCCAAATCTGTAAATGATCGGGTTGACGCAGAAACTTCCGGATCGATTGGTAAAGATTTGCCGCTGAGGACTCCATGCTGCCCTCGACTCCGGCGGCGCGCTCCAGCAGGTCGGGCCGCCCGACGTCTCCGACGAAAATGAAATCGCCAGTGAGAGCTCCGGCGGGTTCGTGCCCCCGGCTCAAATCAGACACGAAGAACGTGAGATGCTCAGGCGTGTGTCCTGGAGTGTGCAAAGCCCGGAGCCGGACAGTGCCGATGAAAATGTCATCGCCATCGCTCAGAGGGTGCGTGTTGCGCAGCGCCTCGCTCGAATAGCCCCACTGGGACGATCCCTCGGCCGATAGATGAAGGGTTGCTCCCGTTGCAGTGGCGAGAGCACGACCACCGGACACGAAATCGGCGTGGATATGTGTCTCGGTTACGTGACTGATGCGAAGGCGCTCAGCACCGGCCGCCCGGACGTATTGCGCGACATCCAGGTTGGGATCGACTACGACGGCCTCACCCGTACGCTCACACCCAATGAGGTAGCTCGCCTGCGCCAGATTGTCGTCGTAGAAGCGTTTGAACAGCATGGCGTGTGTTGGGTCGCTCGGAGCGTTGCTGGAAGGACGGACAAGCGTTAGCGTCCAGTAGTCGGAGCATACAAAATCAAAGCGCAATATATCATGAATGCTGAAGCCCCAGCCGCATCGCACGACCTCGATCTCAGTCGAGAGGAGCTCGTTCGGTACAGCCGACATATCCTGCTGCCACAGGTTGGCGAGGCTGGTCAGCAGAAGCTGAAGAAATCGCGAGTGCTGCTTGTCGGAGCCGGCGGACTGGGCTCGCCAGTAGCACTTTACCTGGCTGCCGCGGGAGTCGGGACTCTCGGCCTCGTCGATTTTGATACAGTCGATCTGTCGAATCTTCAGCGGCAGATCATTCACGGCTCGGGAGCGATCGGGACGCCCAAGATCGATTCCGCGCGCGAAAGACTCCGTGATGTAAATCCCAATGTCGTCGTCGAATCGTACGATGCGCGCCTTACTTCCGGCAATGCGCTCGAGATCGCAAAGGGCTACGACCTGATCATCGACGGAACCGACAACTTCGCGACGCGTTATCTCGTGAACGACACTTCGGTGCTCCTGGGAATTCCGAATGTCTATGGAAGCGTGTACCGCTTTGAGGGCCAGGCGTCTGTCTTCGGAGCGCCCAACGGACCTTGTTATCGCTGCCTCTTTCGTGATCCACCGCCGCCAGATCTTGTTCCAAGCTGCGCGGAAGGGGGAGTACTTGGCGTCGTTCCTGGACTCATTGGAACCATTCAAGCCACCGAGGCAATCAAGATGCTGCTGGGACTCGGCGATACCCTCGTCGGGAAGCTTTTGACGGTCGACGTAATGACAATGTCCTTTCGGTCACTATTAATCCGGAAAGATCCCGAGTGCCCAGCCTGCGGGACTCATGAAATCACGGAGCTCATTGACTACGACGAATACTGCGCGGGAATCGGATCGCACTCGACCCAAAGGATTGAAGAGATCGAACCAGCGCGGTTGGCAGAGCGGTTGGGAAGAGGAGAGAGACTCGAGATCATCGACGTGCGCGAGCCGTACGAGTGGGCTATCGGGCACATTCCGGGGGCGCGGCTCGTCCCATTGTCGCGAATCGCGGACGAGATTCCACGACTCGACAAGCGCCGGGAGACGATTCTCTACTGTAAAGTTGGAGCACGAAGTCTTGCCGCCGCTCAGCAGCTAGCGAAAGCCGGCATGACCGATGTCCGCAATCTTGCCGGTGGAATTCTGCGCTGGATAGACGAAGTCGATCCGACGATGTCGAGGTACTAGTTGATTCCACCGGATCCCATCGAGCGCTTCCGGACGGTATACGCGCTCGCGGAAAAGATCGATCGTTCGATACTTCCCGACCCGAACGCGATGGCTCTGGGAACGGTGGAAGAGGGAGGCCAGCCATCAGTTCGGATCGTTCTCCTCAAGGCGTTCGATGAGCGCGGGTTTGTGTTCTACACAAACTATGAGGGAAGGAAAGGACGACACCTGCTCGCACAGCCGAAGGCTGCTCTCTGCTTTTATTGGGCGACGATCGACATCCAGGTGCGCGTAGAGGGCAAGGTGACGAAAGTTGCAGATGATGAAGCCGATGCTTACTTCGCCACCCGCGCTCGTCTCAGTCAGATCGGAGCATGGGCATCCCGACAAAGTGAGCCGCTCGAATCACCGACGGCGCTGGAGGAGCGCGTTCGCAAGTACGAGCGCGAGTTCGAGGGGCGCGAAGTTCCCAGGCCGAGCTTCTGGTCGGGATTTCGCGTTGTGCCGGAACGCATCGAGTTCTGGAAGGCGAAACCGAACCGGCTTCACGAGCGTCACCTCTACACCCGGGCCGGAAATGGCTGGAAGGCGGAGACGCTTTATCCATAAGAATTACCGGTACCACTGTGGCGCCGCATACCATATGATGGTGAGATGACCAGCACTCGAATTCCGCCAGCTCCGAAAAACGCTCCGCCTCTGCCGCCTCCGCCTCCAGCGGAACCATGGTCGATCGAGGCGGCCCGCGCGCTCTACAACATCGATGGGTGGGGGATCGGGTTTTTCGGGATAAATGATGCAGGCCATGTAGTCGTGCGTCCCGACCGGGAAAAGACAGACCGCGAGCTCGATCTCTTCGAGCTGGCCAACGATCTCGAGGAGCAGGGAGTAGGTCTGCCGCTTCTCCTTCGGTTCTCTGACATTCTGCGCTCCAGGATAGAATCGCTCAACGAGAAATTCTCGCGCGCCCGCGCCGAATACTCGTATGAGGGCGGCTATACCACGGTCTATCCGATCAAGGTCAACCAGCAGCGCCACGTCGTCGAGGAGATCGTCGAGTTCGGAAAGGTCGCGGGTGTTGGTCTCGAATGCGGGAGCAAGCCCGAGCTCCAGGCGGTGCTGGGGTTGGCCGAGCACACCGACCACATGATCGTGTGCAACGGGTACAAGGACGAAGAGTTCATGCGGCTCGCACTGATGGGCCAGAAGCTTGGCCATCAGGTTTTCATCGTGCTCGAGCAGTTGAGTGAAGTCGACGTACTACTCCAGGTCGCCGACGAGCTTGGCGTCAGGCCCACGGCCGGAGTGCGTATCAAGCTTTACTCGGAGGGCTCGGGCCGCTGGGCCAAAAGTGGTGGAGAGAAATCGAAGTTCGGCTTGAGCACCGCTCAGCTCGTCAAGCTGGTCGACAGACTCAAGGATGCCGGACGTCTGGACATTCTCAAACTCATTCATTTTCACCTTGGCTCGCAGATCACGGACATCCGCTACATCAAGGCCGGGCTCCAGGAGGTTTCCCGCTATTATGCGGAGCTCAGAGGCCTGGGCGTGGACATCACTCATGTGGATGTCGGCGGCGGGCTCGGTGTCGACTACGACGGCAGCGGGTCGACCTCGCAGGCGAGCGTCAACTATACGCTCCAGGAATACGCGGATGATGTGATCTACACTCTGGCGGAGGCGTGTCGCGAACACGAGTTGCCGATGCCACACATCATCAGCGAGTCAGGACGCGCGCTTACTGCTCACCATGCGCTGCTGCTCCTCAGCGTAATCGATGTCGAGTCGCAAGCTGACAACAGCGTGCCGGAGCTCAACGACGATCATCACACGCTCCTGCACGAGATGGCCGCTGATTTTGCGTCACTCGCCAAGAAAGTTTCCAAAAAGCGGGTTCGCGAGGTGTATCACGACGCGACGTTCGACAAGGAACGTGCGCAGGAGCTCTTCAACAGCGGGGTTCTGACGCTCCGGGATCGGGCGATCGCGGAGCAGATTTATCTCTCGACTATCGCCGCGGTGGCGAAGATCGCTCAGCGTGATCGTGACGAGTTTTCGGATATCATCGACGACCTCGAGGCGACGATGGTCGACCGCTACTTCTGTAATTTTTCGCTCTTCCAGTCGCTGCCCGATAGTTGGGCGATCGATCAAATCTTCCCGATAATGCCGATCCACCGTCTCGACGAGGAACCAACTCGGCGCGGGACGATTCAGGACGTGACGTGCGATTCGGATGGAAAGATCGAGAGATTCATAGGCGACCGGACCTGGCGGCCGAGCCTGGAGCTGCATCCATTCAACGATGGAGCGCCATATATCATCGGGATCTTTCTCACAGGCGCGTATCAGGAGATTCTGGGCGACCTCCATAATCTTTTCGGCGACACCAACGCGGTGCACATCCGGTTGTCGCAGTCGAAGGGGTACGAGGTGACCGATCTGGTGCACGGCGACACGGTCACCGAGGTACTGGCCTACGTTCAATTCCGCGCGTCGGATCTACTCGCGACGTTCCGGCGCAAGGTGGCGAACGCGACATCGCTAGCGCGCCCGGAAGCGAACAGCTTCATCGCGGAGTACATCGCGGGGCTCGAGGGGTACACTTACCTCGAGGGGGAAGCGGCTCGGTAACTGGTGCGGCGTCTGGTGACTTGCGCTTCGACTGGCCACTCTAATACTGAAGCGGGCAGCGGAGAGCGCTAAGCTCTAGAGCGCTTGAGCTTTTATAGATCATATCCCTCTTGTGGGTTCTTCTCGTTCCCGCAGAGTGATCTTTTTCACCATGAGAGCTCTCATGCTCAGGCTCGCTCACTTCTGAGGCAGCGCTGAGAGACGCCGTGACGAAGCGAGCAACTGTTCGACTCTCACACAGATCCACAAAAGCTGAAGGGCTCTTAAGCTTAGCGCTCTGTGCTGCCCGCTTCAGTATTGAAGGTGCGAGTCGAAGCGCGTGTCACCAGACGCCGAGTTACGCGCCTAGCCCTCGAACCGTTTCTGAACCTCCGACCAGTTCACCACATTCCACCAGGCGTTGATGTAGTCCGGCCGGCGGTTCTGGTACTTGAGGTAGTACGCATGCTCCCAGACATCCAGGCCCATGATGGCCCTCTGGCCTTCCATTAATGGGTTGTCCTGATTCGGCGTGCTCGTGATAGAGAGCTTGCCGCCAGAATTTATCAGCCACGCCCAGCCGGACCCGAAACGTCCGGCGCCAGCAGCGGCGAACTGTTCGCGAAATTTCGCGAAATCCCCAAATGCGCGTCTGATCGCATCGCCGAGTTTCCCGCCCGGCTCACCGCCCGCCTTGGGCGCCATGATTTGCCAGAACATCGAGTGATTCCAGTGGCCGCCGCCATTGTTCCTGATCGCCGTCCGCACGCCTTCAGGCAAGGTGTTCACGTTCTTCATCAGGTCGTCCAACGATTTCTTCGCGAGCTCCGGCGCTTTCTCGATCGCCGCATTCAGATTGTTGACGTAAGCCTGGTGGTGCTTGCCATGATGGGTCTCCATCGTCTTTGCGTCTATGTGAGGCTCGAGCGCGGAAGAATCGTAGGGAAGCGGTGGAAGCGTAAAAGCCATTTCTTTCTCCTTGTTGGTCTCGTACAGGGCACGAGAGACGTACGGATGTTCTGATCGAGTTTCAAATTTCCCCGCTCTCGACAGCCGCGCCCCTCGTCACTCTTGCTCTGCGCCGAGCGCGGTAGCTGCCGACGATCCCGGGCAGGATCGATATGAAAATCACGATCGCTACCACGATCTCGATGTGTTTGTCGACACCGGGAATGTAGTTGCCGAGGAAGTAGCCAATTCCCAGCATACTCCACACCCAAACCACGGCGCCGATGGCGTTGTACCGGAAAAAAATCGGGAACTTCATACCGCCGACGCCGGCCACTACCGGCGAGAAAGTGCGGATGATTGGCATAAACTGGGCGAGGATGATCGTCATGCGCCCGTGCTTCTCATAGAACTCCTGGGCGCGGATAGCATGCTTCTTGTTAAAGAAGAGGCTGTTTTCTCTGTTGAAGATTCGAGGTCCGGTCGAACGCCCGATGAAGTAGCCAAGGGAGTTGCCGCAAATGGCGGCCAGCGTGAGGAAGAGCACCAATTCATATATTTTGAGATCGCCAGTAGCCGCGAAGAGGCCGGCGCTCACGAGGAGTGAATCTCCAGGCAGGAAGAATCCAAACAGAAGTCCGGTCTCCGAAAAGATTATCGCCGTCAGGCCGAAAAGGCCGGCAGTTCGGACCAGAGTGTTAAGATCAGAGAAGCGGTGGAACAGATCGATGACTGTCTGCATCAACGCGCTTGGAGAGAGATAGGAATGGAAGAGCGACGTTCAAGTTCAACTCCGCTGCCGCGCAAAGCAACTCCGAGCGAATGGCGGCTCGCGTTTCCCGAGCGCAAGCCGCGCGGTTTCCGACAATCGCCCGGCAGAGCTGAGCGATTGTTCAACGTATTTTCCATTGTATTGCTCGTTCTGTTCGCGATGGGCTGGTCATGGTCGATAGCCCGAGCGCGAGCGGCGGGAGACACCAGCGCTGTTACCCCGGCCACGGCGAATATCACTTCCGCATTGACCGACGGCGACGCGCATTCAGTCGCATATCTCACGAGTGCGGCGTTGACGGCTCTGGCTACTCCCGCACGCGGCGAGAGCGGCAAGCTCCGGGTTCGAATTCAACAGCCCGGCACTCCAATAACTCCTCTTCTGGCGGACTCGATCCCGCCGGGGACCGTCGCGACCTTTTCCTCAGGCGCAGCGGCGGAGTCCACCTCGCGACTCGTCGCACCACAAAAGCCCGGCATCTGGAATCTCGCGCTCAAAGTCGGAAGCGCCATCAAGCCCCTCGGGGATTTCAGTGTCATCACCCTCAGGCCTGCCGCTGAGAAGCATGGAAATCGACTCGGACTTTATTACATCGGGAACTGGCCAGCGACGCGGAAGGGCCAACGCGGCGTGAGCTACGAGCCGCCGAGCGGATTCATCGAGGTCACGCCACAGAACCAGGACACCAGGCTCTCAGAGCACTTCAGGCTGCGAGATTTTCTTCCGCACGACCAGCAAAACGTCTGGCCCAAGTACATCGTCGTCGATATGAAGATGATCGACAAAGACGAGCTCGTGCTCGAGGATCTCAAACAGCATGGGATAAATCCGGCGGGTGTGAAGGTGATGAGTGGGTTCCGAACCCCGCAATACAACGCTGGCGGCGGCGACCCGAGAGGTCGGGCCGCTCTGAGTCGTCATATGTACGGCGACGCCAACGACATCTTCATCGACAACGATGGCAATGGCTCAATGGACGACTTGAACCACGACGGTCGCGTGAATATTGCAGATGCCAAAGTGATTGAGGATGCGGTCAACCGTGTCGAGCGGGCACACCCTTCGCTGATAGGGGGGTGCGGCATATATTCTGGCAATTCGGCGCACGGGCCGTTCACCCATATTGATACGCGAGGCTATCCCGCTCGCTGGATCGGAACAGGAGACAGCTAATGGATACGACAACCACCGCCAGCCCCTCGACGCCCACCGAGGATCACCGGCACGTACCTGCCAACCCCAAGCGGGATCCGGCAATGCCTGTTCGCCTGGCCGATCTCGAACCGTACGTGGGCCTCGGTTATCTATCAAAGCTGTTCAAGTTGATGGCGATCATCCTGCTGCTCCTGCTCGTTTCGGAGATCATCACCGGCCTCGTCACCCAGGGCACTACATCAATTCCCACCCTACTCGGCGAAATGAGCAGGCTGGTGGTGCTCGCTGGATTACTCTGGGGCAGCGGGGATCTTGCGCTACTCCTGATCGACATGGGGCACGACGTGCGGGCGACGAGGATTCTTCTCGGACGTCAGGCACTTCACCAGACGGGCTCGACCGGAATCACTCCTCCGTCCGGATCGCCTCGCGTCGAGGGCGGGAGCTTTGTGGAGCGTGGGCCGAGATAAGCTTTTCACGATAGGACATTCGACCAGATCGCTCGAGGACTTCCTCGGGCTGCTGGCAAGGGAAGGCGTGACGCATCTCGTCGATGTGCGCGCCTTTCCCGCATCGAGACGTTACCCGCACTTCAACGGAGCCGAGCTCGAGAAGTCGCTCGAGTCCGTCGGAATCAGGTATTCCCACGCGCCAGACCTTGGCGGGCGCCGCAGAGCGCGGAAGGATTCGCACAACACAGAGTGGCGGAACGACAGCTTCCGCGGATATGCGGATTACATGGAGACACCGCGGTTCGAGGCGGCGCTCGACGATGTGCTTCAAATTGCTCGCGGCGAACCTACAGCAATCATGTGCGCCGAAGCGGTCCCGTGGCGCTGCCATCGCTCCCTCATCTCCGATGCGGCGGTGGCGCGGGGCGTATCAGTCTGGCACATCCTGGAAACAGGCGCGCAGGAACATAGACTTACATCTTTTGCGAGAATCGAAGACGGACGCGTTCGATACGATGTCTCTGCTCAAAAAGATCTGTTTCAACCGTCACCCTCTTAGAACGGCCATATTGGTTGCCATCTTGCATAGGGTCGAGTAGCATAACGCTCAGACGGTGATGCGGCTGTGCGAAGCCTGGAAAAACATTTTCCGTGACGCCAGGTGTAATTCACTTAATGCGAGGATGCCATCATGCTTTGGACGATCGCGGTAATTCTCTTCATCCTGTGGATACTCGGGTTCTTCGTTGTACATGTTGGTGGCGGCCTGATTCATATCCTCCTCGTGATAGCGGTAATAGTCGTGATCTATCGCCTTATCACTGGCCGACCGGTCGTATAGCCGCAGAGAGTAGCCGGCTGCGGCGACACCGTTGCTGCGGCGCAAAATGCTGTTCCTTCGATTCGCCGCGAAACGAATCGAAGGAACAGCATTTCATGTTTCTCCGATGACGCGCACACCAAAAATCGATCCTGACGCGCGTTCGCCGGCTTCGAGCTCCATTCTGTCGGCTGTGCGCGTCGTGCTCTACGAGCCGCAGGATCCCGTCAATATCGCCGCCACAATACGCGCCATGAAGAACATGGGGTGCGCCGATCTCTACCTCGTGCGCTCCGTGGAGTACGATCCATGGCGGCTGGAAGGAATCGCGCACGACACCGGTGACATCATCGAAAGAATTCGGAACTGCGACTCAATCGATGAAGCGCTCGACGGATGCGTACGCGTCGCGGGTTTCACCGCGAGAAGGCGTGCGGCAAAGCGCGATGTAACGACACCCCGGGTGGCGAGCGCCGAGTTGCTCTCATTCGCGCGTGAGGGACCGGTAGCGGTACTGTTCGGCCGTGAAGACAAGGGGCTTCCAAATGAGATCCTCGACCGCGCGCATGTCGTTGTCACCATTCCCACGACAGAACATGCGTCGCTGAATCTCGCGCAAGCCGTTTTGCTCGCGCTCTACGAGCTCCACTTGACGGCCGCAGACGCGACGCGGTCGCTCGCGCCGCCGCGCAAGGACGCGCCACCTGCGACGGCCGAAGATTACGAGAAGCTGTTTTCCGACACCGAACGCGCGCTCCAGGCAATTGAATTCTTCAAGACGCGCTTCCATGAGCACATCATGAGAACGATGCGCACGCTCTTCTATAGAATTGCGCCAGATAAGCGAGAGCTCGCGATGCTGCGCGCAATTTTTATTGAAGTCGTTCGAACAATCGACCGAATTACCAAGGGAAAGGCAGGAGGTTTGCAGCAGTGACGCGCACCTTGCGCCAGCAAACCCGTCCGGACATTTTTCCGCCTGTCGATTTGCTTGTGAAATTCTTCACAAAGCCGATTGATTAACTCGCCTTTACACGACTATCGCGGATGAACTTGCGAAGCAGATGGCTAGCGGTGCCTGGATTCATATGCATCGCCGCACTCGCCACCATGCTCTCTGCATACAGCGGCGCCTCTTCATCGGAAGGAAACAGTCCGGTTCAACCGGTCAAGTTTCGTCACACGGTTCATGTGGACACGCTGAAGATGAACTGCCTCTACTGTCACTACTCCGCAAACAAATCATTCGACCCCGGCCTTCCAGCGATGGCAACATGCATGGGCTGTCACACGGTGGTCGCTGGATCCACGCCCGGCAACAAGGAAGAAATCCAGAAGCTCGCCGGCTTCTGGAACAAGAAGCAGCCCGTTCCCTGGATCCGCCTTCATAAGCTTCCGGAATACGTGCATTTCCCGCATATGCGGCACGTCAACGCCGGCGTCACCTGCCAGACGTGTCACGGACAGATCCAGAACATGAAGCAGGTCTATCAGGCATCATCGCTCAACATGGGATGGTGCATCAATTGTCACATCGGTCAGTCGAACCCACCGTTCCGCGCGCGTTACGACTGCAGCGCGTGTCACTACTAGCAACGAATGAGCGCTGAGGAGAAACCACCGGCACCGGCGACCGTCGTCAAACGTCGGGACTTTCTCAAAGTCCTGAGCGTCGGCACCGCCGCGACGACGATGCTCGGATGCACGTCGGAAAAAGTGGAGAAGCTGATACCGTATCTGATCTCGCCCGATGAGACGGTTCCGGGTGTCTCCACGTACTACGCCACTACCTGCCGCGAGTGCGCGGCGGCGTGCGGAGTAGTGGCAGAGACGCGCGACGGACGTACGATCAAACTCGAGGGAAACCCCGAGCATCCCGTAAATCGCGGCGCCTTGTGCGCACGCGGTCAGGCTGCGCTGCAAGGTCTCTACAATCCCGACCGCTATCGCGGTCCCATGATTCGGAAGAATGGCAAGCTCGAGCAGATCGGATGGGAGCAGGCGCTGCAGCTTTTCTCGCAAAAGCTCGGCGAAGTTCGGAGTCGCGGTGCCGCGAGCGCAGTGTTCATCAATCAGCATGAATCGGGGAGTTTCCCGGGCTTTCTGGATGCGTGGCTCAGCGGCTTCGGTATGCCGCCGCATCTCAGCTACGACGCCGGCACTGATCACGCCGCTATTGCCGCGAATCGACAGACGTACGGTGTGGCGTGGCCTCGACTTGATTTCCGCGCTGCGCGGCTCGTTGTATCGATCGGCGCCGATTTTCTCGACACCTGGGGAGCAATGGTTCCTCAGCAGCTCGACTTCGCCGACGCCCGCGCGGACCACGATCGTGCGCCACGACTCATTTATGTAGGCCCGCGTCGATCGCTGACCGGACTCAACGCCGATCAATGGATCGACTGCCGCCCGGGAACCGAGATGGCCGTCGTGCGCATGCTGGGCGGACAGCTCAGTGCCCAGCAGGCCTCGCAGGCTACGGGCGTCGCCGCACCTATCCTCGATGCATTCGCGCGTGAATTCGCATCGACCAAGCCGAGCATGGTTCTCGCTGGCGGTGGCGGAGCGGACGCGCTCGAGGTAGCGCTCGCGGCCAATGCACTCAACCAATCGCAGGGCAACGTTGGCGTCACGATAAAACCCGCCGATGGCTACCTCGGTTTCGACGGAATGGCATCGCCAGCGGAGATTCGCGCCCTCGTGTCGCGGATGAACGCTGGAGGCGTACCGATCTTGATGGTGCGTGGCGCAAACCCCGCGTTCACACTGCCCAAATCCGTTGGCTTTGCCCAGGCAATGGCGAAGGTGCCGTTCAAGGTGAGCTTCTCGAGTTATCCTGACGAGACATCAGAGCTCGCGGATCTCGTGCTGCCGGATCATCACACGCTCGAGCAGTGGGGCGACGCGGAGCCAGTGCGCGGGACTATCTCACTGCAGCAACCGACCATGGATCCGGTGTTCGACACCCGCGCGACTTCCGACGTACTCATCGCAGTCGCGAAGAGAGACCCAGGTGCTGCTGCGCGCTATCCGAATCCGGATTACAGAAGCTGGCTCATTAGCCGCTTCCCGGGCGGCGCTGCTGGATTGGACGCCGCGCTTCCTCGCGGCATCGTCGCTGGGTCGCTCGGAACTTCAACCGCGGCGCGCCCGGTGCCGGCGACGTGGACCACAAAGCCCATCGACCAGTCTGCTGGGAACATGTACCTCGTGTTGTACCCGCATCCACTGATCGGCGATGGCCGTGGTGCGAACAAGCCGTGGCTCCAGGAAATCCCCGATCCCGTAACGAAGATTTGCTGGCAGACTGTCGCCGAGATGAATCCGGTGACGGCTGAGAACATGGATCTGATGAATGGTGACCTCGTCACGATCGAGACCTCCGCCGGCAGCGTACAACTTCCGGTGATGCGCTATCCTGGAATGCAGCGCGATACCATTGCCATCGCAACAGGTCGCGGTCACACCCACGCTGGGCGCTACGCAAAATCCGGATTCAATCCGCTCGAGATTCTACCCCCCGCGGAGAATCGCGCTGGCGGTGTCGCGTATGTCTCCACGAAGGCGAAGGTGACGAAGGCAAGTGGTAACGCACAACTCGTGACCACCGAAGGTTCTTCGCGCCAGCATGGTCGCGGCATCGGGCAGGCGATTGCGATCGCCGATCTCCGCGCGGGACGTCCGGGCCACGACACTGGCAACGCGAACGCTTCGGAGATCGCGCAACAAGGCGGTCCCGAAGTTCCGGCTGGCGAGCGACCCGAGGGTGGCGCCGAGCACGGTGAGGAGATGCCTGGTGACGCGAAGCACGAGTTCCTTCCGGGACTGCGCTCTCCGGTGGCGAACGACGCGCAGGGAGAGCAGGGAACCCAGGGCTCGAACATCAAGGGCATGTACGACCCGAACCACTGGTCGGGAATGACAAAGCGTCGCTGGGCGATGACAGTGGATCTCGCGCGCTGCACGGGCTGTTCTGCGTGCGTCAGTGCGTGTTATGCGGAGAACAACATTCCGACAGTTGGGGCGGATTGGCAGACAGGGAAAGTTCTTCCCGATCGAACTGGCTTCGGCGCCAACATCCTCCGCAGCCGCGAAATGGCGTGGATACGCATTGAGCGGTACTACGAAGGTGGAGAAGATGGGAGCGCGAATTTCGATACGCGCCTAGTCCCGATGATGTGTCAGCACTGCGGCAACGCGCCATGCGAGCCGGTTTGCCCCGTGTACGCGACGTATCACTCGCCGGACGGTCTCAACGTGCAGGTCTACAATCGCTGTGTCGGCACGCGTTATTGCTCCAACAACTGCCCGTACAAAGTTCGCTATTTCAACTGGTTCGGATACGGAGAGCCGGCGCGGCCCCAATATGCTTTCCCCGAGCCGCTGAACTGGCAGCTCAATCCGGACGTTACGGTGCGTGGT
>CADDZN010000022.1 GCA_902812375.1 bacterium
GCCCAGTGAGCGACATTTCGCTCGGGCCCGTGGTGCGCTACACCGGAACCGACAGCATCGCCAACAGACTGCTTGCGCAGCAAAGACCGTACGGCTTCACCAGCTTTGGGCAGGCCGGTTTGCAGCTCAAGATGCATCTGGACAGCAAGTACAAAGCAGATACGCTGAGGCCGCGGTTCGTCCTCGACGTGCTTGGCAGTGGTTATCCGGGCATGTGGGATGTTGCAACGCCGTACGAATCTGTCGACGGTTGGGGAGCCGCGTTCTTCACATTGCCCGTTGCCAAAAAGCCGGTGCTCGCGTTCCGCGCGGGCGGCAAAAAGTTGTGGGGACCATTTCCCTATTTCGATGCGGCGTACCTCGGCGGCTCCGAAACTTTCAGAACCGAAGAGAAGCAGCGTTATGCGGGCGACGCGTCGCTCTATGGCACGACGGAGCTTCGAGTACCGATCGTAAAGTTTCCGTTCATTCTCCCACTGGATGTGGGCGCGATCGCCTTCGCTGACGCCGGCCGAGTATACGTAAACGGCGACTCACCCGGTGGCTGGCACACCGCGGAGGGCGGCGGATTCTGGGTTGGCTACCTGAATCCCGGGACGAACTTCAATGTGTTGTTCACGAACCGTAAGGATCGACGCGTGACGACGAACGTCGGATTTGCGTTCTGAGTCAGCGGGCACTCGACGCGCGCTAACAATTCGAGCTTTTCAACCGCGCTGTCCGGAGCTGGAGATGGGACGAGCTCTATATCGCGTAAATCTGCTCTGGTATGTGGCGGGAGCAATGATCCTCGGTGCCGCGATTTCCGGTTGCAACCAGAACGACAAGAATCCAACTCCAGTTCCACCGGGACCTCCGCTGGTAGAGACCGGGCTTCCCTCTGCCCCCGTGATGATTGGAGCGGGCGATATCGCAGTGTGCGGAACGGACGCGGACGAGAGGACGAGCCGGCTGGTAGACAGCGTGCTGAAGGCAGACAGCATCGCTCGGGTTGCGACGGTGGTCTTTACACTTGGCGACAATGCATACCCATCCGGTAGCGAAGGTGTCGACAGAGATTTCCAGCGATGTTTTGCGACATCATGGGGGCGCCCCAATATCCTTCAGGCCATTCGCCCGTCGCCGGGAAATCATGACTACGACAGTGGTAGTGCGTCACCCTACTTCGATTATTTCGGCGATCGTGCGGGACCGGCAGGCAAAGGTTACTACAGCTACGATGTTGGATCGTGGCACGTCGTGTCACTCAACAGCGAGCTCTATTTCGAGGGTGGCAACGCAAGCGCCGCAGCGGCGCAGGAGACCTGGCTGCGAGCAGATTTAACCAATCATCCGGCGAAGTGCACGCTCGCGTATTTCCATCGGCCGCTTTTCAGCTCGGGCAATTATGGAACGACCACAGAGGTGCGGCCGCTCTGGGAAATACTCTATGCAGCCAACGCCGACGTCGTGCTCAACGGGCATGAACACCACTACGAGCGCTTTCGTCCCCAAACGCCGCAGGCGCTCCCAGATTCGGCGCGCGGAATCGAGGAGATCATTGCCGGAACGGGAGGCGCGCAACTCCGGGAGATTCGCTATCCACTCGCCGCGAATTCCGCGGCGCAGATTCATGGACGTTACGGGGTGCTCAAGCTGGAGCTCGGCGAGGGAGAGTATCGACACTCCTTTATCGATGAGACTGGACGGCTGTGGGATTTGGGAGGAGGACGCTGCCATTAGCAGTAGTCCGCGGTAGTCCGCGGTACTCCGCGGTAGTCATCAATCAGTTCGCAATCAGTTCTGGTCAGTTCTGAGCCATCCGCTTCTCAGCCGAGAGCTTGAGGACCGAGGGCTGAGGACCAAGTGCATTGATAATTGCGGACTGATTGAGGAGCGAGGATCGAGGACAAAAGCCGAGCCGTGGGCAGTTGGCTGCTTCTGGTTGTGATCCGTCTTCGCTAACAGCTGCTTTCGCTAACAGCTCTTTAGCTAATAGCTCTGAGCAGAAAGCACGCTCTTAAAAGCAAAGGATTGCGCTCAAGACCTAGCGCGCCATACAAAACTCGCACTTGTCAGCAATCCGCAGTCCTCAATCAGTCCGCAATTATCAATGCCGTTAGTCCTCGGCCCTCGGTCCTCAAGCTCTCGGCTGAGAGCCATGGGCTCAGAACTGACAAGAATCGCGGACTACTGCCCCCAAGACAGTTTCATTTCCGCCGATGGTGCGTCACCTTTGAGATATGCCCGCTTCCACTAATTCTCACTTGACTCTGAGCTCTGCGGCGCCTGCAGCCGAGGGCAGCACGGGTATCCGCGTTTCCGCAATCGACATCGGCTCGAATTCGATTCGCCAAACTATCGCGGACGTTTCTCCGAGCGGAACGATTCGGGTCGTCGATGAGATGAAGGCGGCACCGAGGCTTGGCGCGGGGCTTTACGAGACGGGAGCGCTGAGTGAGATAGCGATCCAGAATGCGCTCATCACTCTTGGCCGGATGGCTACGCTCGGTACTCAGCTCGGGGTGAAACATACGGAGGTCGTTGCGACCAGTGCTGTCCGCGATGCGGAGAACGGCGAAGAATTCCTCGAGCGCGTGCGTGCAGAGACAGGTTTACGCGTTCGAGTTCTGCACGGGGAAGACGAGGCTCGCCTCAGCTTTCGAAGTGCGCTCGCACACTTCGATCTGGGCTCGGGTCGCGCAGTCGTCATGGACATCGGCGGCGGCTCTCTCGAGCTGGCACTCAGCGAAGACGGTCTCGTAGAACGGCTGATCTCGCTCCCGCTTGGCGCCATCCGGATGTCGGAACGCTACCTGACGGGCGGTGCAAAGAAGAAGAAAAAGAATAAGGGGATGCAGAAGTTAAGGAAGGACGTGCGCTCGGAGCTGCGGTGGCATCTCGCTGCGCGTCATTGGCAGACTCCGCGCATTTTCTGCTCGGGCGGCACGTTCACGAGTCTGGCGTCGATCTATCTCGCGCGGAACGGAATGGAGAAAGCGAAGACGGTTCACGGGACCGTCGTGCCGCGCGTCGAGCTCGAGCGCATCGTAGACATGCTGCATGCGATGTCGCCCGCTGAGCGACAGAGTGTGCCGGGTCTCAACGCCGCGCGGAGTGACATCATCGTTGGCGGACTTGCCGTGGCCGCAGAGGTTGCCGCACGTGTGGAGGCCAAGGAGCTCGTTGTTTCGGCCTACGGAATCCGCGAAGGTATTCTGCTCGAGAGTGCGCACGTCACGCCATCGCGCGCGGATTCCGGCGAAGCGCGTGAGCGGTCGGTGCTCCAGCTCGCCGAGCGCTCGCATTACGAGGCGCCGCACTCGGAGCACGTGCAGAAGCTCGCGCTGCAACTGTTCGATGCGATAGGTCAACGACTCGGCGCGAAACCAGAAGAGCGGAGATTGCTCGCGGACGCCGCGCTATTGCACGACATCGGTTATCACATCAGCTACGACCAGCACAACAAACATTCCTACCATCTGATCGAGCACGCGGAGCTGCTGGGAATGACGCCCGCCGATCAGATAATCGTCGCGAACGTCGCGCGATACCATCGTGGCGCGGAGCCGCGGAAGAAACAGCGGAACTATGCCGGACTCGACAAGCCAATGCGGCGAACCATCAAACGACTGTCGGCGATTTTGCGAGTAGCGGACGGTTTTGACAGAGGGCACGCATCGGCGGTAGCCGAGATAAAGGCGCGCTGGCTCGATCGCGCATTGAGACTCACGGCTGTTCCGGCGCGCAGCGGCAACAACCTGCGCCTCGAGCTCTGGGGCGCAAGCAGAAAATCGAATCTGCTGTCGAAGGTAGCGGGCGTTCCTGTCGAGATCGTCGCGCCAGACGGGTCAGTGACGACTTACGACGACGAGGTCGGCTCCGCGGACTGAAGCGCCTGCATGCCCCACGAATTCTGAAGGAATCGTTCGTGCGCCGCGACCACCGGCTGGTCACCGGGTTTACGCTGCACGTAGGTGCCATCCGAGCGTAGATCCCACGCCTCGCGATTATCCGCGAGAAAGGTGTCGAGCAGCGAACAGACGCGCGGATGAAGGCTACGATCCTCGATAGGAGCTACCACTTCCACTCGGCGATCAAAGTTGCGCGGCATCCAATCGGCGGAGCCAAAGTACAGCTCTTCCGCGCCGTCGTTGGCGAAGTAGAAGATTCGGGAGTGCTCGAGAAAACGGCCCACGACACTGATGACCGAGATGTTTTCGCTCACATCCGGAATGCCCGGCCTGAGGCAACAAATCCCTCTCACGATCAGATCGATTTTTACTCCCGCCTGCGACGCATCATAGAGATGCTTGATGATGTCGGAATCGACGAGCGCGTTCATCTTCGCGATGATACGTGCTTCCTTACCAGCCTTTGCATTCTCGGCTTCGCGGTCAATCATCTCGGTGAAACGTGAGCGCATGTTGCGCGGCGCGACGAGAAGATTTCGGAACGCGTTCTGTCGTGAGAAGCCTGTCAGTGAATTGAAGAGGTCGGTGAGATCCGCTCCAATCGATTGATTGGCAGTAAGGAGGCCGATGTCGGTGTAGACGCGCGCAGTCTGAGAGTTGTAGTTGCCCGAGCCAATATGCGCATAGCGGCGGATACCCTCGGGCTCTTTGCGAACGACGAGCGCCGTTTTGGTGTGGGTCTTGAGACCTGGTAGCCCGTACGCGACGTGCACGCCGAACCCCTCCAGGGTGCGCGCCCAGGCGATGTTGTTGACCTCGTCGAAGCGCGCCTGCAGCTCGATCAGCACGGCGACCTGCTTTCCGCGCTGGGCGGCTTCAGTGAGTGCACGCACAATCTCCGTATCGCCGGAGGTGCGGTAGAGAGTCATCTTGATCGCGAGCACGTCGGGGTCGCGCGCGGCCGATGTCAGGAAGTGCTCGACGGAGGCCGAGAACGAATCGAAAGGGTGATGGACGAGGATGTCTCCCTGTCGAATCGCGTCGAAGATCGGTCGCGCGGGATCGCGGAGCTCGGGAGGGGTCACGGGAATGAACGGCGGATCGCGAAGCTCCGGAATATTCATCGTTGCAAGCCACATGAGGTCGCCGAGATCGAGTAGCGGCCCGGTCTCGATCATGTCGGCTTCCGTGAGCGTGGGCATTTCCGGCGGTTGATCCTCGAGCAATTCCGCGAGGATGAGATCTCGCAGATCCCGTGGAATTCCCCGCTCTACCTCTACACGCACGACTTCCGCGAAGCGACGTTGGAAGACTTGCTCCTCGATCTGGGTGAGCAAATCGTCGTCTTCGTCGGCATTGGCAAGCTCGAGGTCGGAATATCGGGTGACCCGAAAAGTGCTCCAGTCGCGGATCTCCATTCCGGGAAAGAGCGAATCGAGGTGCGCGCCGATCACCTGCTCGAGCGGCACGAAGTGATTCTCCTTTCCGAATGGCACCCACCTCGGCAGGCTCTTGGGAACTTTAATCCGCGCGAGCGGCGTAGATCTGCTCGCCGGATCATGGATCTGGACAGCAAGAGACAGCGAAAGATTCGAGATGTATGGGAAAGGGTGTCCGGGATCGACGGCGAGCGGGGTGAGCACCGGAAAAACCTGTGACTCGTAAAATGCGTCGATCCTTTGCCGCTCGACTTGATCGAGGTCTTCCATCCCCACGATTCTGATATCGTGTTTGGCGAGCTCCGGAAGCAGAATGTCGTACAGGCACGTTCGCTGTTGCTCGAGCAGCTCTCCCACCCGCTTGGTGATCGCCTGTAGCTGCTGTGCCGGCGTCATCCCATCGGGCGGGATGTGCTGCACCTGGGTCGCGACCTGACGTCTGAGGCCAGCCACTCGCACCATGTAGAACTCGTCGAGATTGGTGCTGAAAATCGAAAGGAACTTGACGCGCTCGAGCAGGCGATTGCGCGGATCGAACGCCTCGTGAAGGACGCGGGCGTTGAACTCGAGCCAGCTAAGCTCGCGGTTTATGTAGAGCGCGGGGTCGATAGCCATTATGAATCATACCCCGCCGAATCACTCTTTGTATCCAGTGATTAGATTCTCTGGCGCCAACCTTCAGCGGGTATAGACTTTGGGGCACACTGACGCCGTCGTCGTTCTGACAACGCTTGCCAACACCGAAGAAGCGGTGAAGTTCGTGAAGCAGCTCCTCGAACGGAGACTTGTTGCGTGCGGCACGATTCTGCCCGGCACTCGCTCCCTCTACCGATGGGAAGACAAGCTGGCTGACGAAACCGAAGTGGTAGTGATGCTGAAGACCCGATCGGGCGCGATTCACGGCCTGGAGCGCGCCTTTCACGAGTTACACCCCTATAAAGTGCCCGAGCTCCTCGCTGTTCCGGTTACAGGCGGGCTCGACCGGTACCTAGGCTGGATCAACGACGAAACGAGCCTCACGATCGTCTAAATCGTCCTATAGGGGTGAAGCCGCGCCCTTATCTCAAAACTCCATGAGGCTGAACCGCGGAGCACTCGCCGCTCTCATTGTCGCATCGTGGGCGGGCGGCATCGCGATGATGGTCCATCGCGCGGGCAACAGAACGGAAGCGCAGCGTCTGGCGGAGGTCGCGCTCAGGGTTCAACCAGCGACTTTTTACTACCTCGTCGAACGCAACGGCAAACAAATCGGTGCCGCGTCTTCAGCGCTCGATACGACGGCCAGCTCGCTCATAAGCGAGGAGTATTTCGTCGGCGACTACCCAGTCGCCGCAGGTAAGGCGGGCGAGCGTACGTCCGCGCGCTGGCAGACGAGACTGACTCGCGGGCTGCATTTGATCGATCTCAGCGCGAACGTGTCTCGCCCCACAAAGCCATTCTCGATCAACGCTACCGTACAGGAAGACACATCGATTTTCATCGCGGGCAAGAAGACAACGCACCGCCCCGCAGCCAGATACACCTTCCAAGCGCCGCTATTCACGCCGACGATCGCTCCGATCGTGTTCATGCTCAGCGCGCCGCCGAAGATTGGACGGTCGCAAACACTGTCGATCTTCGATCCAACAACGCGGACCGTAGTACACCCGACAATCACTGTGCGCAAGGACTCGCTGTTCACCATTGTCGACAGCGCCGCGCTCGACCGGAGCGGCGAGTGGCGCGTTGCGCATCGAGATACCGTGCGCGCATGGAAGATTGACGGCGCGCCGCACGGTCTCGCGACCTGGGTCGATGCGGAAGGAAGAATTGTCGCCGCTCAGGCGGGCGATCTCTCGGCTATTCGCACGGCATTTGAAATAGCATTCAAGAACTTCAAATCAAAATGATCGAGCTAAAAAGCCTCACCAAGAACTACGGCTCATTTACAGCCGTCGATTCCATAGATCTCAGTGTCCCTGACGGCGAGCTGTTCGGATTTCTCGGGCCGAATGGCGCGGGAAAGACGACGACGCTTCGCATGATCGCTGGGATTCTGCAGCCGACCTCCGGAACAATTCATCTCGCCGGTATCGATCTCGACAGGGATCCGCTGGCCGCGAAATCGAAGCTCGGATTCATTCCCGACAGGCCATTCATTTACGAGAAGCTGACGGGTGCGGAGTTCCTGCGCTTCGTGGCTGGACTCTATGGACAGGACGGCACCAAAGTCGAGCATCGTGGTCGAGAGCTCATGGCGTTGTTCGATCTCGAGGACTGGGCCGACGAGCTGGTCGAGAGTTACAGCCACGGGATGCGGCAGAAGCTCATCATCTCCAGCGCGTTCATTCATCGACCGCAGGTGATCGTGGTCGACGAGCCAATGGTCGGGCTCGATCCGAAAGCCGCGCGAATTCTGAAGGATCTCTTTCGCGAGTACGTGCGTCGCGGGAACACCATCATGATGTCGACGCACACTCTCGAGGTGGCGGAGAATCTGTGCGATCGGATCGCGATCATTCAATCGGGACGAATCCGGGCGATTGGCACCATTCCGGAGCTGCGTGCGGAGGCTATGGGGAGTGGCCTCGAGGAGATCTTCCTGAAGCTCACGGGAGAGACAGCCGCGCGGGACGCGATGGAAGTTCTCGATGCGTAGGCACTCATGAGTAGCGCTACGATCGAGTTACCCGGCGTCGGCAGGCGCGCGAGTGAAATCGCGGACAGCCCATCCCTCGCTCACGTCCTGTCGCCGAAGTTTCTTTCGGCCAAAGCGCGACCACTCGGCAAAACCGAGAACAGAACCGGGCGCGTAGTGCTCTTCACGCTTGTCGGCGCGGCGTTCTGGGTGTTCGTATTCGGGCTCTTATATAGGCTGCTGCGCTACTTCCGTGGGATTCCCGAGATCGGCGCGCTACTCGCCGCCAAGCTCCTCGGGCTCATGCTGATTAGCCTGTTCGGCATCCTGATTCTCTCCAACGTCGTTACCGCGCTTTCCAGTTTTTTTCTCGCGAAGGATCTTGATCTCCTGGTTGCCGCGCCTGTCGATTGGCTGCGACTCTATGGAGCGAAGCTCCTCGAGACCACTGCGCACTCGAGCTGGATGGTCGTGTTGATCGCGACACCGGTGCTCACCGCCTACGGAATCAGCTATCACGGCGGACCTCTATATCCGATCATCGCGGTTGCCGCGATTATTCCCTTCCTCTTCATTCCCGCGGCGATCGGAAGCGCGGTGACGCTGCTGCTAGTGAACATTTTTCCGGCGCGACGCACGCGCGACATCCTGAGCGTGATCGCGATTCTCGCCGCGGCCGGAGTCGTGCTCGTCTTCAGGCTCGTGAGGCCGGAGAGACTCGCTCGACCAGAAGGATTCCGGTCGCTGGTGGAATTCATCTCACTCCTTCGCGCGCCTACGTCACCGTGGATGCCGAGCGAGTGGGCCGCGCAGGGGATCATGGGCTGGCTAAGGTCGGACCCGGAGCTCCTCCCCTTCTATCTTCTCTGGTCAACCGCGGCGGTCGCCATCGTCCTCGGCGCTGCTCTGCACCGGTCATTGTACGCGCGTGGCTTCAGCAAATCGCAGGAGAGTGGCGAGCGCTGGGTGCGCCAGGGAATGCTTGGGCGTCTCGTTGGCAAAGCGCTGACACCGTGGGGCGTGATGCGCCGCGAGCTTCTCCTCAAGGAGATGCGGCTCTTCTTCCGCGACACCACGCAGTGGTCGCAGCTAATCCTGCTCACGGTGCTGGTAGTGGTGTACGTGTTCAACATCAAGTTCCTTCCGCTCCACGGCGATGGCGTGACTTTCTTTCTCGCCAACGTGATTCCGTTCGTGAATCTGATTCTCGCGGGATTCGTGCTCGCGTCGATCGCCGCGCGTTTCATTTTTCCGGGGATAAGTCTCGAGGGACGTACGCTCTGGCTATTACGCTCCAGTCCACTCGAGATGCGCCAGCTTCTCTGGTCGAAGTTCTGGGTTGGCGCGCTCCCACTGCTGATCCTCGCGGTTGGACTCGTCTTCGCGACGGACGTATTGCTTCAGGTAAGCGGATTCATGATGGCCGTGTCGATCTTCACCATTACCATGATGACCTTCGCAATCGCCGGCCTCGCGCTCGGCTTTGGCGCGCTGTTTCCGAAGTTCAACACCGAGAACGCGGCGCAGATACCGACCTCGTTCGGCGGACTCGTGCTGATGATGGCATCCGTCGCGCTGATCGGTCTGGTGACAGTCGCGGAAGCGAGACCGGTTTACGAGTATGTTGGCGCGCAGATGCTGCACACCGATCCCAGTACTCTGGAGATCTGGATTGGATTTGGCGCGGCGGGATTGCTTTGCCTTGCCGCTACCTTCGTTCCGATCAGGATTGCGGTGCGGCGGATGAAAGAGCTCGAGCGCTAACTAGCGGCGAGTCAGTTCTGCGAACTGGTGGAAAGAAAGCCTATTGCTTCATCTCTGGACGCGAACACTTTTCTGGCGCTCGATCCATCGCCGTAACGAACTTCCACTGCGATGCTGAGCGGGATCTGGGATTCTGCCGACGTTGGCGTGTCGGCCACCGTCGGTGCCCGCTTACCCGCCTGAGGTCGCATGATCTCACGCCGCAGTCTTGGCTCCGTGAATCCAACGGATTCCAACGCACGCGCGGCGACGCCCTGTTTTTCGCGGATGATGCCAAGAAGGAGATGCTGGGTTCCGACGTAGCCGTCGCCGGATTCGCGGGCGGCCGCAATCGCCTGATCGAGCACGACACGCGCGCGTGGTGTGTAGGGAAGCTCCGAAGCATCGAGTCCCATCTTCGCCCTTCCACTACTGATCATCCGCTCGACCGCACTCTGGAGATCGATTGGTTGTGCGCCCAGCGTTTCGATGATGTCCTTGACGGGGATATCGTCTTCGAGCAAGAGGCCGAGCAGTAGATGTTCGGTGCCTACGGAGTCGTGGTGCCGGCGCAGAGCTTCCTCACGCGCCTTTATTAGCGCCCCGCGCACTCTAGTAGTGAAATCGTATCCTGCCACAGCACCTCGCTCTTGTGACGACTCGTTTTGCGTCGCCAGACAGTAACTAATTCGGGCGAGAGCCGGAAGAATTTTTGTTTTGGGCGTCGATAGGCGCGGCCAAATCGTGCTTGAAGGGTTCCGGCTTATGGGTTGGCGGCGTCGCCCGGCTTGGGGGGAGTATTTTTGCGTGGCTGCACAACCATCGCAGACTTGAGCAGCTTGATCAACTCGGCGTCAGGACGCTCGTCCCAATTCTGTGGGTAGTGTGCGAGCCGCCGGCGCTGGTTGTCGCACTCGAAGCAGAGCCAGCCCTCGGCGTAGTCACCGAGGAAATCTTCCGCCGCCGTCTTCGGGTGAATGGATGATTTGCTTACCGACCAGACCCGCCACTTCACCCCATTCTCGTCAACCACATCGCGCACCGCCATCACCGCCCTCCGGATTGACCTCTACCATGCAATGGCCGTGCTTGAGCGCTCCGGGGGTTCGAATCGCGTGACTTAGGAACCGCAACAGAACGGGTGTGAGGCGGGAGTAGCGCAGGTGCCGGTGGTTAGGTCACGACGCCGGGACTGTACTCGGTGGCGTTCGCGACGGATCCGTTACGCGAGTCAGTAGGCCGTAAAGCATCTTCCGAACCTCTATTGTTTGCATACAGAGGGATTCGAAATCCGCGACGCTCATTAATTCGATATCGCAAGCGACCATCAGATGGTACTCGAGCTCGGAGCTCGAGTTCAATGCGATCCGGATGAAGCGCCCGAACTCGCGGCCGGTCTTTTGTCCGACTCCTTCTACAATGTTGGTGGAGATTGACATCGCAGAGCGCAAGATTTGGCTTCGCAACGGCGCATGATCAGACCCTCGAATACCCATTGCAATGGGATGCACGTTCAGAACGAGGGCGTGAGCTTTCCGCCACACCTTTAGTTTCTTGAAATCGCTCATGCCTAATGGAATGCACCAGCGGACGGGCAACGACATCACTTTCGGATGCCTGGTCTCAAAGACTCGCGAGACAAGTCCCGGCGTCGTGACCTAGCCACTGGCACCTGCGCTACTCCCGCCTCGCACCCGTTCAGTTGCAGTTGGTTTCCAGTTCCGGGCCCGTATCCTCTAGCACCATCAAAGAAGTGCGGCCGAACTAGGTCAGGAGCGGCGATCCGCAGTTGGAGCAGAACTCGGCTTCGGCCTCCGGACGCGGACCACATCTTTCACAGACGGGGACGTTGCCGGCACGCATCACGGCCAAGGCCTGAGCGGTGTATCGGGCCTTGAGCGACTCGTAATCGGAGTCGGAGATCTTGCCAGTTTGCCGATCGAACTCGAGCTCGCGGAGCGCGTCCACGGCCGGGCTCTGGCGCGATCTTGCGTGCGGGGATTTCCGCCGCGCAACGGAAATGTCCGCGCGGAAAAGCGGGTACAGAACGAAGCAGAGAGATGCAACTGCGAGGGCGGTTCCGACGAGCAAAGCGGTCATTTCACGCGCGCCTTTTCCAGGTGTGCGGTCGTACCGTCGCGAACCGCGAGATACACGATGCCGTTCGGCCCAAATCCGGCGATCGTTCGATTTTGCGGAAGCTGAACGCGATCGATCAGGACTCCTTTGGAGTTCACGATATCGTAGACCGACCGCGCATTCAGGTTGTGACTGGTCCTGATCCACAGATTTCCATCGGTATCGACGCGCGTCGATCCGGGAATGAACGCCGGCTTGTAGTCCGGCAGCTCACTCGGGGAAACGAAACTGAGCGGTGGGAACTGAGTGGATGCAGCGCCAGCGGCTGCAGGCGACTGCGACCCGACACGTGCGGAGTCCGACCGCGGTAGACCACCGGGTGCCCCCGCTACGGGAGGTCCTCCGGTCGTGACTCGCACATTACCTGGAGCTCCCCCGCCAAATAGACCGAGCTGTCCGCTCGCTCGCGCCTTCTCGAAGGCAGTCTTGACTGAATCGACGAACGCAACCTTGGCCTCATCGGTGAGACGCTCCCACTCGAACGGAATCTTCGGCGCAGATGTGACTCCTTGCGGACCGACGAAATCGATGTGGTAGTCGCGGCCGCGGACGATCGCGATCGTGCCATCGGGAAGCAGGGCCCAGTCATCCGCCTGCGGAAGTGGATTCACGATCGGCAGGATACGCATGGTGCCGTCCGGCGCTCGCGAGACGTTGAGGTTGAACTTGGGCGTCTTGAACCACGTGACGGTATCGAGCTTTCGCGTCGCAAGATCGAAACGAACTATCGCCGCGGAGTCAGGAGGAGTTGGAAGCTGCGGCATTCCATTGCCAGTCGAAAGTGGCGCGGCAAAGACGAATCGCGGCGGCGCACGATAAATCAGTCTACCCTGCGGATCGAATCCCGCAGTCCCAAACGGTCCGCCGATCAGAAAACCAACGTCCTCTGCGCGTGGGGCTGACATCACCCGCACGATCTTTCCAGCAGGATCGATGAGCAGCATCGAGAGAGATGCTGGATCGACGAACAGACTCGAATCGCCACGGTACGCGATCAGTCCTCCCGGCCTCGTGCCGTACGCGTTAGCAGTCGCGCTGGTCGTATCCGCAACGACGACGACACTGGAGAGAGTCGAGTCGAACATCACGACTCTGCGGCCGATGATGTCGTTGACCAGAACTCTCCCGTCGGGAAGCTGGCGCACCGTTGTCACGGCGCCGAGTGGTTCTTTGGAGACTGAGGTCACCGGCCCGAGCTGCCGAATCGGTGGCAGCGACTGCGCCTGGCCGATGCCGGCAAGAGTGGCGGTTAATATCGCGGCGAAACCGAAAAGGTTATTCATTGCGAGCGGGTGCCGAGTGTGACTGATGCTACTGCCGAATGATAGTTATGTTGCCGCCGCCCGGACTGCCGGCGCCTTCAAAGCGCATCATGCCTCCTCCCGGAAGCATCATCATGCTCCCCGCCGCGCCCGCAGTGCCCGAGCGTATCGAAGCGAGATAGCGGGTATCGAGGTAGCTCGCGATGTACGACGGAAGTTTCCTGCGCTGATCGGGAGTCAGCAACCGTTTGATATCCGGCGCGAGCTTGATCAGCATGTCGACCGACGCCTCGCGCGCGCGCTGATAGCGATGGTAAGCCTCGTCGCGATCGTACTTATCGGGAAGCGCGGCGAGATATTTCGCCACGGGTGACCAGATCGAATCAAGGCGGATCACGTACGAGCGATTGAGCGTTGCAACGCTGTCCGCCTGTGGACCGGTGAGACCCAGCGTGTCGGCCTGACGCAGAATCGTCGCCAGCGGGTTCATGATTCCGCCGTTTCCGTAGATCGCCTTGAGCATTGGCTCTGGCGCCTTGGTTCCACGGGTGGTTCGACCGCGATCGAGTTGCTGCGTGAGCATTTGGCGTTCACGCGTAGGTCCGAGATCGAATCGCATCATTGCGGTAACAGTGACAGGCGCTCGGATAGCGGTGAGCGCAGGAACCGTTGATCCGAATCGCTGGTTTACGCTGTATCTGTAGCGCTCGGTGGTAGGATCGAATCCACGAACAGCGAGAAGATTCGGATCCGGGAATGAGAACTGTCCCCAGCCGCGCAGATTGTCGTTGCCATGCAACAGCAAGTCGGCGGCTCCGAGTGGATTTCCGACCTGGAACGAGATTGTCGCACGCTGGGGCATCCTGAACTTTACGGGATTGAGCGTGATCGACATAGTCGCCTGAGAGATCCATGGGCCCTGACAACTGTTGCGCGCCGCGAGATTCCCGAGCTGTTTCAGAAGACAATCGCGCGCGCCTCCTCTCGCGTGGTCGAGCAGCGATTGCATCGCTGACGCGAGCAACGGATCGGTGGTCGTGGCAGGGTTGTAGACGAACGCGCGATCGTTCGAGTATCCGTCACCATTTATGTCACCCTGTACGAGCGGCGTGTACGGCGTGCCCGAGCGAATGTTGCCGAACCAGTTTACCCTCACGGCATCGAAGAAGTTATAGCCGAGGCTGTACTGGATCTGGTGTCGCGAATCGAAGCTGGAGCGGGCCCACTCTACATCGAGCGGATTCCCGACAGTGTTACCGAAACCACGGACGCGCTCGCGCACGCTCGAGTAGACGTACGACAGATTCCAGCTATAGTTGCTGCTGAACGTCGCTGGCGAGATGCCGAACCTCAGTTGCCTGCTGTCGGAAAGGAGGTCGGAGCGCATCTCGGTAACGTGCGAGAAGAGCTGACTGCGCCGCGCATCGCGGGATGCGATTGCACCTGTTGCTGGATCGATGCTCGACGTCTGCACGAATACCGGGCGACGTGACTCGTCGGGCAAAGTGAACCGCACGACCGGGGTGAAGTTGAGATCGACAAAGCCTGACTGATTCATGTTGCGTGAATACGTCGCTTCTACCTGCGCGGAGAACCGGTTGTTCAAGATCGGTCCGGTCCAGTTGAGGTTCGAGCGCAGACTGCGCGGCGCCGCATAGTCTTTTGCGAACAACGTCACGTTCGGAAGAGTGTTAGCGAAAACGCTGCCATCCGCGCACTGGGTTGGAATCGACGAAGGATCGCTGCCATACGCGGTCCAATCGGGAACTGGGGCTGCAGTTCCACTGCAAAGGACCTGCTGCAGCGCATTCGCGAGTCCCGTGTTCTCGATAGCACTGCTGATGAGAGTAGTGTTGGGCGTATTCTGGAAGAGTCCAACCCCTCCGCGCACCACCGCACGCGGACCCCGCACCGCGCCCATGAAGCCTGCTATCTCGGGCGCGGTTCCATAGCTCCAGGAGAATCCGACACGCGGGCTGAAGTAGATGTGATTCGGAACGTTGTCGTTGCGCTCGCCGAAGATCGCCTCGACGTCCGGATTGAGCGCTGGCGTCGACGTAAACCGGTTTCCGTCGAGACGCACTCCGTACTGCAACTGAAGATCGTCGCTCTTCTTGTACGAGTCCCCGAGCGAGATTCCGCCGACGTATTCACTGCCACTCCGCACGCGCGGGGACAACTGTCGGCTGAACGACGACGGCCTCTGCGCCTCGAGATCGGCAAGTGAATTGAAAGTGAAGGAGCCGAGTGTATTCGACTGCTGGTTGAGAATGAAGGCATCTCTGCGCAGCTCCGTCGTCATCTTGATGCGGTGCTTGTTGCTGGCGCTGAACCACGAGAGCTGATTCCTGAATTCAGTGCCGGTGTTCGTTTGACTGTTGTTGAGATTGGCGTTTCCGCCAAACGATATGTTCTTGAGACTGCTCGTTCCGTCCGCAAAGATCGAGTTGATCAGCACCGTGCCGCTCGGTAGCTCGACGTACGGCACGCCATAGCTGCGAGAGCGGCTCAGACCGAGTGAAGTTTCGCTCAGGATACCGATTCCATAGTAGTTGCTGTGTCGCGCCTGCGCGGAGCCGTTCCAGTTGGTTCTGTCCCCGCTGTGTGCGGGCAGCTCGCTCGTGAGCGACGACACCGGAGTCTGCTGATTCCAGCTCCCGTTGTACGAGAAATTGAGCGCTTGACCCGTCGTGGATTGTGGCGGGGTGAAGTCGAAAGTGCCGAACACGGATCCTTGCTGGCCGAGTCGGCTGCCCGGAAGCTGAGATGTCGCGATCGGAATGTTGAGTTGATCAAGAATACCTAGGAGCCGCGTCACCGAATCAGGAGCGATTCCCGAGGTCTGCAAGCCGGTCGCGCCGGTATTGAGCAACGTGCGCAGGTCGTTTGCACGGCGGCCAAGCTGGTACGCAAAGCTGTAGAACGATTGATCTTGCTTGACCGGGCCCGCGAACAGACCGCCGAGCGAGACATTGCTGTACTGCTGGCCGAGAGAACGTGCGGCGCGGTCGGTCCACTGCATCTGCGGAGCATCGACATTCAGACTCATCGTGCGCGTCACGAAGTTGGAGCCCGGACGACCGCTGATCTGAAATTGCGCGCCACTGAATCCCCCGCGCGACACGTCATAGGGAGTCATTACAAGAGAGCTTGCGACGCGAGCATCGCGCGGAAGATTCGATCCGCCGAACTGCATTCCGTTGAGCGTCGTCTGGTTCTGATCCGGGGAAAGTCCGAGCACCGAGAATCCGGAGGGATCACCGTCCTGTCCCGGAACGAGTGTCACACCAGGCAGAGACGCAGCCATCGACGCGAGGTCGCCCTGTTGATCGGCTGGCACAGCATTATTGTCGATGGGACGCTCACTGCCGCTGATGTCGGGGGTGGCGTCGTTACGCTCGGGCCGATCACGCTGACCCGTCACTTTAACGGTCTCGAGTACTCCCGCCGTGCGCTGGAGTTTTGCGTCGGCGACGAGTATCTCCTGATCAGCGGTGCGCTTGACCTCGAAGCGGCGAAGAGCATAGCCGATGGCCGAAACCTCGACGAAGTAATCGCCCTCGCCGCCGGGAAAAGTGATCGTGTAGCGACCGTTCTTATCCGTGCGCGCGCTGCGGTTGACGTTGCCCGCGATGGACGTCGCGGTCACCTTGGCATCCTCGAGTGGCTTGCCCTCGGTGGTGAGGATCTGCCCACGGATAATGTCGAGCTGTTGCGCCGACGCCGGCATCGCGAATCCAATTGTAGCGAGAGAGGCAACGAGGCCTGCTCGGATCAGCAAGCGCATGATTTTCCGAGAGAAAGTGCAAGTATTACCCGCTGGGCGGGCAAACGCTACTACTTTGACTCGGCGATTTCGCGGATGGTTGCCCGTCGAGCTTCCGGCGGCATTACGCGTCGTGGTGGATTGCCGCATCGAGCGCGGCGAGCTCGCCCTCTGATGCGTCGAGTGCCGGCTGCGGTGGCGGGACGGTGGTAGCAGTGCGGGACTTCCAGCGCTGCAATAATGCGGCGACGATCACGGCACCGGTGCCCAGCGCAACGAATGGCATCGTGTAGCCAACGAGGTTGAATCCGCTTTTGACCGGAGCCATGAGGACTTTCTCGCCGTACACGGATTTGAAGGCGGCGAGAATTTCCCGCGCGCCGTATCCACCGGCGACGAGCCCCATGACATCGGCGTGCATGGCGGGCGACACGCTGCAAGCGAAATCGGTGGTGCGGCAAGTATAGATGTCGAGATTGCATCCACACTGGCAGTGGATCTGGTGCTCGAGATCGTCCCGCTGAGCGTCGGTCATGGATGGCTTGGCACCGGGTTTTGCAGCGAGTGTCACCGGACGATAGACATCGTTGGCGTCAGCCATTGGTCCGTTGAACGTCTGAACCGCTGCCTGTGCGCGAACGCGGCGCGGATATCCCGCGGCCGCCAGCCCGAGCACGGGAATAGATAGAACGAACTCTCGGCGTGTTAACACTTAAGCTCCGACGAGATCAGGGACTCGCTCGCCGATGGGCATCGGCTTGAGAACAGCGGCGTATCCCGATTGGACGCGCTTGCGATCCGCCGCTGGCCACATCACGACGAGTCCGCCAATCGCCATGAGCGCACCACCGAGCCAAACCCAGCGCACCAGTGGGTTGAAGGTGACGCGAATCTCCGCCGATTGAAGCGGCTCGGTTGGTAATCCTCCCGCGCCGACTGTGGCGGTGCCGGGAATCGTTCTCACTCCAGCGAGAACGACATACACATCCTGCTTGAACGAGCCCTTGATGCCGACCTCAGTCGACGGCTCGAAGGTCGGGACGCCACGCGAATCGACGTGCTGCCGCTTCTCGCTCGTGATCACGCCCTCGGGTTTGCCGTCGCGCGTTATATCGAGCGCGATCGCAGTGACGTCGCGATTGAGAACCGTGTACTGGGAGATTCCCTGGCTCACGAACGTCCACCGGTGTCCCCACGCATCGACGACCGTCTTCGAGTCACCTGCATTCAAGGTGAGATCGAACTCGCGCTTGAACGCCAGACCGGCGAAAGCCGCGAATATGACGACGACACCCAGGTGCACGATGTACCCGCCATACCGCCGCCTATTCCGCGCAATCAACCTCGGCAACGCAATGACGCGCGACTCGCCGTACATGCGATGCCTCGCTCCAACTCCCTTGGAGAATTCCTGCACGATCGTGGCGACGACGAGTGCGCCAAAGGTGTAGGAGAGCAGTGCGGCGAGATTGTGGACGCCGAGCGCAAAGAACAAAACACCGATGGTTGTGGCGACGCTGGTCGGAATGAGGAACTGCCGCCGCAGATTCGCGACGGATGCGCGGCGCCAGGCGATGAGCGGACCAATTCCGGTGAGAAGCAGCAGCAACAGGCCGAGCGGGATGTTCACCGTATTAAAAAATGGCGGGCCGACAGTGATCTTGTTCCCCCGCACCGCTTCACTGATAATCGGAAAGAGCGTTCCCCAAAGCACCGAGAACGCGATCCCAACGAGCACGAGATTGTTGTAAAGAAACGCCGCTTCGCGACTCACCATGCTCTCCAGCTCGGCCGTCGATCTTAAATCGTTCAATCGAGTCGAGACGAGATACGCCGTGACGACAATCGCGAGGATCAGGAACGCGGCGAACCACTTCCCTACCGGCGATTGCGCGAACGAGTGCACGCTGGAGATCACGCCGCTCCGCGTAATGAACGTGCCGAAAATCGATAGCAGAAACGCCGACACGACGAGCGTCACATTCCATTTGCGCAGCATCCCGCGCTTCTCCTGCACCATGATGGAATGTAGGAACGCGGTATTCACGAGCCAGGGCAACAGCGATGCGTTCTCGACCGGGTCCCACGCCCAGTAGCCGCCCCACCCGAGCTCGACGTACGCCCACCACATGCCGAGCGTGATGCCGACGGTGAGGAAGAACCACGAGATGAGCGACCACCG
>CADDZN010000023.1 GCA_902812375.1 bacterium
CACGTAGTCACCGGGCTTGAGAGCATTGAGACTCGCCAGCGCGGTTCCGGTTGCGTAACGCCGCGCTCGCCGGAATCGCCTCTCACGCCGAAAAATTTCGTGGTCCGTGAGGATGCGGAAACCCGGGAATTCGCCGCGCGGTGGAATGAGAAACCCACCGTCGAGCACTCCAATCGCCAGGGTCGCCGGCGACACCCGATCGTCGTTGAGCAGCTCGTCGAGGCGTTCTGCCTGGCCCGCGTTGTCGCAGAGAATGAGCGTCGGGATTCCGTCAGCGGCGATGAGCTTCAGTCGCTTGATGTCGCGCTCGATTGGCTCAGGCTCACGGAATGGGAAGACGAGCGCCGCGTTCTCGCCCGAGAGACTTATCGCGCCGAAAGCGGTTAACGCCTGCATCGCTGTCTCTGGAGACTCGAAGAGCTCGTCCCTACTCGGAGTATCTTCGCCGCGCCTCCGGGCAAGATCGATGTGGTGCTGCGCCTCTGCCCACGTTCGATCCAGCTCGGGCTTGAGGTGGGTGCCTTGCGGAATCACGAACAGCGTATCGGGCGGGAAGATCGCGCGGATTGACGAGCGCTCGGGCTCCGCATCGCCAACATTGATCTGACCATCTACCGGGAGCACCAGCGCAACGTCGGCGTCTCGGGTGGAGCGTTGGGTTATGAGGTCAAAATGTCTGAGCTCGGAGACATCGTCGCCCCAGAACTCGAGACGAACCGGCTCGGCCATCCCGAAGCTGTAGATGTCGAAGATTCCGCCGCGCACGCTGAATTGAGCGACGTCTTCCACCATGTCGACGCGCTCGAAACCAATCGCCTCGAGATGTGCAGCCAGATCTTCGGGGCGGCGGGTATCGCCCTTTCGAAGCTCCAAGCGGGCCGACGCGAGCGCGCGGGGCAACTGGGTGCGCTCGAGAAGCGCGCGGCTCGTGGTGATGAGAATGCGGAGTCCGCTTCGTCCGATGCGCACCAGGGTTTCTACCCGTTCTCCCGCGACTTCAGCATGCGCTTCGGCCTCGCCAAAGCTTTCGCGAGGCGGATAAAAGGCAATTGCCTCGGGCTCTACGAGAGTCGTGAGGTCGGCGAGCCAGCGTTCCGCGCCGCCGACATCGTCGCTTACGACGACAAAGAAGCGCTGGCGGGCGTACTCAGAGAGAGCGGCGATAACTACGGCATCGCTCGATCCATGCATTCCGCCGACTTCGAGCCGAGAGCCGGCGGGCGGCAACATCCCGGCGAGCGCCCTGAACTCCTCGAGGGAATCGACTACGGCGAGCAATTGTGGGAGCGGCATGGCGCAAGGTAAATCCCAGCGGTATCGAACAGGTAGCGGTGCCGAAATCACACCGCGATCCAGCATTGGGGATTGACCGCAGGGTGTACAGAGAGCGAAATTGTATACAAACGACAGGAGTCCGAATGCGGATGCTGAAATCACATTGCGCGCTGGCAGGCTCGGCGCTGCTTCTTGCTCTTCTCCCCACGATTTCAGGCGCGCAGGATGATGAGCGCGCCCCGTTCATCCGTGTCTATTCGCAGAATGGTCCTGGCGTGGCGTCGAATTACGTGACGCCCGCAATCGATCTCGGTGAAGACGCTTACGTCTTTGCGGTCTCGATAGATCTGGACGGTAAGATCCAAGTTCTGCATCCGGATTTCCCGGGAATCTCCGTTCGCCTTCGTCGCGACCAGCAGTTTCGACTTCCGAACTTTTTTGCTGGGTACTCGCGCTCGGGAGGCGGGATCGTTGGCCCCGGACGGTACTCCGACTATTACACCGTCGGTGCAGAGGACGACACGAGAGGCACGGTGATCGCTCTGGCGTCGCGCCGGCCTTTCAATCTCGATCGTGTGGAGCGCGATGGCGATTGGAACATCGCCCAGATCCGGAGTCTGGTGGAGTACCGTTCGCCACTCAGCGCCGCGATGGCGTTGGCGTCCTACCTCGGGCCTCAGGGAGAGCCAATCGGCCGCGATTATATGCGCTTCGCGTCAACTCGGCCATACTGGTACGGAGGATATGCCGACGCCCTCTCCTCCTGTGATCTCTACTACGGGGTGTACAACCCCGGACTCAGTCTCAGTCGGATTGGTATCTTCAACAGGGTAGCAGCGCTGCAGCGCGCTGGCCAAAACGTGCGAATCGTTGGCTATGATTTCTGCGGGATGCCCATTCTCGCCTATGGACCGTCGCGAGTAGTTGCAGGCAATAACCCGCGGCCGCCCCGTGAACCCGATAGTGTAAAGTCGAAAGAGTCCAAGTTTCCGCGGCACATTCCAAGCGGCCAACCCGCAGCGCCCACAGCCGCGCTCGGTTATTTCCCGGGTATTGGACGTACGACCCCTCCGCAGCCTCTGGAAGGGAGAATCGCTCCCGTGCCGCGTTCGCGAACGGGCGGCGAAGTGTTGATCGATACTCGGAATCGGCCCACTACGACATTCGTTCCGGAGACACGCGCTGCTCCCGCTGAACATGTCGCTCCGCCACGGAGGCCAGAAGCCGCAACGGGTACTATGCCGGCGCGCGAATACGCCCGGCCGATCCCGCGCGAAGCGCCGGCTCCTCGGGTAGAGCCTACTCGCGCCGCGCCACCGCCGCCAAGGGTAGAGACGCCGCGTGTAGAAACGCCGCGATACAATCCGCCGCCGCGCGTAGAATCGAAACCTGCCGAGCCGCCGCCGAAGGGGAAGCAGTAGTCCTGTAGTCGCTGGTGGTGTGTCGTAGTCCGGGGGCGGCTGCAAATAGGTCCTGGTCGGTTCTGAGTCATCCGCTCTCAGCTAAGGGCTTGAGGACCGAGGGCTGAGGACCAAGGGCATTGATAATTGCGGACTGATTGCGGAGCGAGGACCGTCCTCGATTGTTATTTGGTACTCACTTCGTCCGAGGGATTCGCTTCGCGCGTTCGCGGGGGATGATAGCGAGGAGGAGGCGGCGGATTTCTTCGAGTACGTTGAGCCGGCTGCTAACGACTTCTCAAGCACCGGCCGACCGGCTTGGTACCAACTGCTGCTCTCTCGCACTGAGCTCAGTGCGAACTCGAAAATACGTGCGCGGTCTTTTCCCGAGCTACGGGAATAACCTTCCCCGAGGTTTGACCCGATCGAGCTCACCGCTGAATAGAGCTGTCCGGCGATGCGTTCGGTGACCGGCTCCGCGCTCAACATCTTCGCGTCCTGCCAGGCGACGTGCAAAAGATCCATTGCCAAGCGATAAGCTCTCATTCGAAACAGCGGATCGTTGGCATTCTCATAGGCCACAGCCGGTCCGAAGTGCGACATAGGCGGATGATGCGCGATAATCGGCGAGCCTGACGAACCGTTCCAATCGCTGAGTACGTGTTTTCTCGCACACCCAGCCTCGCCCACCTTTTGTTCTCGGTCCTCAGTCCTCAATCAGTCCGCAATTATCAATGCCGTTAGTCCTCGGCCCTCGATTCACAGTTACCAAATCGAGAACATCGAGGACGCAATTATCAATGCCGTTAGTCCTCAGCCCTCGGTCCTCAAGCTATGAGCTGAGAGCCGATGGCTCACGACTAAATAGACCATGGACCGCCTGCCGATTTGCTCATTCCATCCGCGCCGCGGTTAGCTCCAGGGCCAGAGACCACCGGCTCTGACGGTTATATTTCAACGTCCGTTCGTCATCCCCAAAATCCGCAGGCCTCTTGAAGCTCGAGCACATTCGCAACTTCTGCATCGTCGCGCACATCGACCACGGAAAATCGACCCTCGCCGATAGGCTCATCGAAGCCACCGGCATGCTGCAGAAGCGGGAGATGAAGGCTCAGGTTCTCGATACGCTCGACCTCGAGCGAGAGCGCGGGATTACGATCAAGCTGAACGCAGTGCGGATGACGTACACCCCGAAGGACGGACAGGAGTACGAGCTCAATCTCATCGACACCCCGGGTCATGTCGATTTTACCTATGAGGTTTCGCGGTCTCTCGCTGCGTGCGAGGGCGCCATCCTCGTCGTGGACGCTTCGCAGGGGATTCAGGCCCAGACCTTGTCCAATCTTTTTCTGGCGATGGACGCAGGGCTCGAGATCATCCCGATCCTCAACAAGATCGATCTACCAGGGGCCGAGCCGGAGCGACGGAAGCAGGAGGTTCACGATCTCCTCGGTGTCGATCCCGACGAGATTCTCCTCGTGAGCGCCAAGGAAGGCATAGGCATCGACGAGCTGCTGGAGGAAATCGTACGCAAGGTGCCGCCGCCCGAAGGCGATCCAAATGCGCCTTTGCGCGCGCTTATCTACGACTCGTACTACGATCGCTACCGCGGCGCCATTCCAAGTGTGCGAGTGGTCGATGGCGTAATCAGGAAGGGCACGCACATCACGTTCGGCGCCAGCGAGTCGGTGTACGAGGTGGATGAAGTGGGCTACAACCAGCTCCGGCAAGTTCCGACCGACGAGCTCGGACCGGGAGAGGTCGGTTACGTCGTTGCAAGCGTGCGCTCGGTGAGCGAAACGCGAGCGGGCGACACCATTTTCGACGCTGACAATCACGCGACCGAACCGCTACCCGGCTACCAGGCGGTTCGCTCCTTTGTGTTCGCGGGTCTTTATCCTACCGACACGACGCAGTACGAGACCCTTCGCGACGCTCTGGAAAAGCTCAAGCTCAATGATGCGTCCCTCAACTACGAGCCCGAGACATCGACGGCGCTTGGCTTCGGATTTCGCGCGGGATTTCTGGGCCTGCTGCACATGGAAATCGTGCAGGAGCGATTGAATCGGGAATTCGATCTCGAGCTCGTGACGACGGTCCCGTCGGTAGAGTACAAGGTTTATCTCACCGATGGAACGATGACGCTGATCGAGAATCCGTCGCTGATGCCGAACGCGCAGGTCGTCTCTTGTATCGAGGAGCCGTACGTGAAGGCGCGGATCATGGTGCCCGCCGAATACATCGGACCGATCATGACACTGGGGACGGAGCGCCGCGGCGTCTACAAGAACATGACTTACCTCGACACCCAGAGAGTAGAGCTCGATTGGGAGTTCCCACTCGGCGAGATCATTCTCGATTTCTTCGACAAGCTTAAGACGGTGAGTCGCGGCTACGCGTCGCTGGACTACGAGATGCTCGAGTACCGTCGCAGCGATCTGGTGAAGCTCGACATGCTGATCAACGGCGACCCGGTGGATGCGTTCAGTGTGATCATCCACAAGGACAAGGCGTACGAGTGGGGCCGCAAGATTGCGGACAAGCTCAAGGATCTCATTCCGCGGCAGCTCTTCGAGGTCGCGATTCAGGCGGCGATCGGTACAAAAGTCATCGCGCGCACGAGCGTGAAGCCCCTCCGCAAAGACGTTCTGGCGAAGTGCTACGGTGGGGACATCACCCGCAAGCGGAAGCTCCTCGAGAAGCAGAAGGAAGGAAAAAAGAGAATGAAGCAGGTCGGGTCGGTCGAGATACCGCAGGAGGCTTTCCTCGCCGTCCTGCAGGTGGACTGAGCGTCTTGCGCCCGCGCGGCGGAGGCTGAGTGCGCGGAGCACTCGTCATTCAAACGAGTTTTCTGGGCGACGTCATTCTCACCACTCCGCTAATCGCCGAGCTGGCGAAGCGAGGGCCGGTAGATGTCCTCGCCACCCCACAGGGCGCCGCCGTTCTTGCTAACAACCCGAACATTCGAAGCGTCATTCCGTACGACAAGCGCGGGACTTACGGGTCTACGCTTACACTCTGGCAAACCATCCGTGAGCTGCGCGCACGCCGTCCGTACGAGGTCGCGTACCTGGCGCAGGGATCTTTTCGGAGTGGGCTCATCGCCATGATGACGGGAGCAAAGGAGCGCATTGGATTCGCGAGCTCCGCGGGGCGGGTGCTGTACACCACGCAGCGTCCGTACCGACCGGAGCGGCATCACGCGGAACGTCTTTGGTCGCTTTCGATGTCGGAGTGCGCGGACCCTCCGACTCCCGAGCAGATTCGACCGCGAGTTTATCCTTCAGACGCGGACCGTCGAGCAATCGATCTTTTGCTTCGTCGAGACGGCGCGACCGACGAGCCGTTCGTTGCTCTGGCGCCGGGCAGCGCGTGGGGAACGAAGCGCTGGCCATACTACGCGGAGCTCGCGAAGAGGCTGAGCGACGATTTCATGATTGCGATAATTGGCTCAAAAGCAGATGCGCAAATCGCTGAGGAGATTATTTCAGAGTTGCCCTCTGGCAGAGTGATCAACGGCACCGGAGGCCTTCCGCTCCTCGCATCGGCCGAGCTGATCGGACGCGCACAGGCAATAGTGACGAACGATTCCGCGCCGCAGCATCTTGCGTCGGCGATGGGAACGCCGACGCTCACGATCTTCGGGCCAACAGTTCCGGAATTTGGCTTTGGTCCCTTGTCGGAGCGGCATGCGGTTGCAGGCACCAAGGAATTGTCGTGTCGGCCGTGTCATCGTCACGGTCCGGAGCGCTGCCCGCTGGGACACTGGCGGTGCATGCGTGAGTTGGGCCCGGAGCACGTCGCCAGTCTGCTGGATGAAGTCCTCAACCCACCGGTACCCGTATGAGCGTCAAGGAGCGTTACATAGTCGGAGTGGACCTGGGCGGCACGAACATCGTCGCTGGAGCAATGCCCCTCGATGGCAGCCGCGAGATCGCGATGCAGACGAAACCCACGCTCGCCGCGGGCGGTGCGTCGTCGGTCGTCGAGCGTATAGCGGCCATGATCGAATCGGTCATCGCCCAGACGATCACAGAGACAGGCGCCGAGCGCTCCGATTTCCTCGGCGTCGGTATCGGGTCGCCGGGCCCGCTCGATCGCGAAAACGGAATCGTGATCATCACGCCGAATCTCGGATGGAAGAATTTTCCACTCCGCGACGAGATCTCGAAGCGAGTTCACCTCGATTCCACTCTCGACAACGACGCAAACTGCGCCACGCTGGGTGAGTTCTGGTGTGGTGCCGCGGTCGGAGCCCGCAACGTGATCGGCATGACACTCGGCACCGGCATCGGCGGTGGAATCATTCTCGAGGGGAAACTCTATCACGGCGCGTCAGATGCGGCGGGGGAGATCGGTCACACGACTATCGACTCGACCGGGAGACGCTGCAAGTGCGGCAACTACGGTTGTCTCGAGGCGTACGCCTCGGGGCCAGCGATTGCGGAGCGAGCGCGCGAGGCGCTCAGAGGCGATGAGAGCGAGTCGATTCTCATCTCCATGGTGGGCGGCGACCCCAAAAAAATCACCGCACAAATCGTTTACGAGGCCTCGAAACGCGGAGATATCGTCGCCAGAGAAGTAGTCCGCGAGACGGCGCGCTTTCTTGGCGCCGGAGTCTCGAATCTCCTGAACATCTTCAATCCCGATGTCGTCGTGCTGGCGGGCGGAGTGACCCAGGCCGGTGACGAGCTATTCAAGCCACTCAGAGCCGAGGTGAAGCGCCGCGCGTTCAAGCCAGCGGTGCAGGCGTGCCGGATAGTGCCGGGTGCGCTTCCCCTCTCCGCCGGCGTCGTTGGCGCGATCGCGACGTTCAAGATGCAAACCCTGGGAGAGCTGTAGCAGATGGCGACAGGCGCGATCTCATGACGCGCAAAGGGTCATGACGCGCAAGAAAAGGGTTGGGGTGATCGGCAGCTTCGTCTGGGACGTGATTTACGGGCGCGATCCCCGCGACGCTCCCGTCGAGGAATGGGGCGGAATCACCTACGCGCTTGGCGCGCTCGACGCGGCACTCCCATCTGATTGGGAGTTCGTGCCGATCCTCAAGGTTGGCAGTGATCTCGCGGAGTCAGCGCGCCAGTTCATCGCGAATCTCGGTCGTGCCGCGCCCAACGCGGCGCCGATCGAGGTCCCGTATCAGAACAATCGCGTCGAGATTCACTATCAGAGCGACGAGCGGCGCTGTGAGATGCTGAGTGGAGGCGTTCCCAAATGGAGCTGGCTGGGTCTCAAGCCGCTCCTCAATAATCTCGACGCACTGTACATCAACTTGATAAGCGGCTTCGAGCTCGATCTGGAGACCGCGCAGCTCATTCGCCAACATTTTCGGGGTCCCATTTACTGCGACATTCATTCGTTGCTGCTTGCGGTGCAGCCGAATGGCTTGCGCACCCTTCAGCCGCTTCCCAACCCGGCGGCGTGGTGCAGATGCTTCGATCTCATTCAGGTGAATGAAGACGAGATGAGCATGATGACTAGCGACCCAATGGCCCTGGCCAGTATCGCCTTCGCAGAGGGCGTTTCCTTTGTAGCCATTACGCTTGGTAAGCGGGGCGTGGTCTATTTTGCGGCACCCGGATTCGACCGGTTGTCCGATCTCAGGCGTCCGACCCTCGCGCCGGTATCGGGGCCGATTCGTACGGCCAAAGTGCCGGCAAAGCCAACGAGACACGGCGATAGTGGGGATCCGACAGGGTGCGGTGATGTTTGGGGCGCGACCTGTTTCTCGCGGCTGCTTGCGGGTGATAAGTTAGACGCGGCGATCGACCGCGCCCTGGACGCGGCTGCCCGGAACGTTGATCATCGCGGCGCCTCCGGCCTCGCCGACTATCTCCGCGGAGAGCTCAGCATCAAGTGACCACTATCATAAACGTTCCTCATTCGCTCGAGGACAAATCTTTCGAGCAGGTGCTGGATCAGGTCGCGCCCTTACCGCTCGATGAGAAGATCATCGTCGACACGAGGCATGCCCGCTGGGCGTCACCATACGGCCTCACGGCGCTGCTCGCGCTCGCGCAGTCGCGGGTCGAGCGTCCCGTGCTCTACGTCCCGGAGGCGGAGAATGTGAGCAGCTACTGGTCCCGCATGGACTTCTTCAAGCACGCCGCGGAGCTGTACGAGCTACAGGGTCGCGTAAAGAATCCAAGGTCGGCGGCTGAGACCAGCGTGCTCCTGGAGGTTACGTCGATCTCCAAGAGCGACGATGTGCACATCGTGGTCGACAAAATCCAGCAGCGCGCACAGGACGCGTTGGTCAAGAATCTCAATCTCGACGCGAAGATCACCATGCGATTCACGATGGCGCTGTCCGAAGTTTGCCAGAACATCGTCGAGCACGCCGGGCGCGGTGGCTGGGTGGCGGTACAGACCTATACGTGGCGCGTTCGTCTCGGTGGCCGAAAAGTTGTTGTGATTGCGGTATGCGATCCGGGGATCGGGTTCAGGCAATCCCTCGAATCGGCGCCTGGTTTCCAGAGGAGAGATCGCTGGGACGATGGACAGGCGCTCGAGGAGACCGTCATGCGCGGCGCATCCCGGTTCAGGGATCCGGGCCGAGGTCAAGGCCTTGCGGGAGTACGGAAGTTTGTGGGAACATGGGACGGTAAGCTTTCGATTCGAAGCGGCACCGCTCGCATCGCGGTTCTCCCCAAGGGGGACTGGGACGAGGACGAGCCGCTACTCGAGAACCTCTCATACTTTCCGGGTGCACAGGTGCAGATAACGATTCCAGAGCGTGTCGCGTGATCAACCATATCGATGTCAGCTCCATGCTTCGTAAGAGCGTGTGCGAGCTCTACTCGAACCTCGTCACCCGCCCAACGGGTGCGGCGGTGAGATGCGAGATCGAGCAGGAGCTGGATCGCATCGGAGATCGTGCGCTCACGGTGATTGACTTCTCGCACGTCGGGCTGCTCGATTTTTCCTGCGCCGACGAGATCGTCGCCAAGCTGCTCCTACAATACGTCAGCATCGACACACCGCGGCGCGAGGTCTATTTCCTTTTTCGCGGGATCAGCGAGTCCCACATGGACGCGATCGAAACCGTGCTCGAGCGCCACAAACTGGCTCTCGTCACTCAGCATCCGGACGGCCAATCGCGGCTCATCGGAATTGTGGACGTCGATCATCGCCGGGCCTGGGAAGTCATCTGCCAACTCGGCGCCGGCGCGAGCGCGGACGTGGCCAACGCCACTGGCGTCTCGCGGGAAGAGGCGGAGCGGACGCTCGATAACCTGTGGCGGCGGCGGCTGGTGATCCGGCATGACGATGGATATGTCGCGGTTGGAAGTGCGACTGCGCCAGTGGAAAACACGAGACTCGATGCATGATGGAAGGGTTCCAGCCCTGGCTGATGGTCTCGCGATATATCGCGACGCGCCAAGGTGATGAGGAACGCGGCCCGATGGTGCGTCTTCACTCGACCGACGCCCGGAAGCGCCTCCTCGAGGATGGGGAGCTCGTCTGGATTTATGGGCCAAGGCGTCACGAGATGGCAGTGCTCGTCGTCGATGATACGGTGAGTCCCGGAACGGTCGTCGCTCGCGACGTTCTCGGGATTGCTCCGGCCGAGATCGTAAGGGTGGTCAAACACGATTTCGACGCCGGACGCAGCACGCGCAACCTCGGCTAGGAGTTTCATTGAAGGACGGAAAGGGCAGGCCCGGCCTCTCTACAACGGCGATTCACGGCGGAGAGACCAGGCCAACTCCCGGATCTGGTGTCACTGCTCCGCTCAATCAGTCCGTCAACTACGTGCAGGATACCGGCACCAGTGACGGTCTTCTCTACACTCGGTACGGAAATACGCCGAACGCCGAGCGCGTCCAGAAACGTCTCGCGCTTCTGGAAGGAGCGGAGTCTGCGCTCGTCCTCTCGAGCGGCATGGGCGCGACCGCATGTGCGATGCTGGCGCTGCTGCGGCCCGGTGACCACATGATCTCGAGCTCATGGATCTATGGCGGAACTCTGAAACTGTTTACAGAAGATCTCATCGGAATGGGAATCGAGGTCACCTTTGTAAATCCCCTGGAGCCGCGCGCGTGGCGCAAAGGCCTGCGGAAAAACACCCGGGTGATCTTCCTCGAATCGCCTGTAAATCCCACGTGCAGAGTGCTCGAGATGAGCTCGCTTCAGTCGCTCACGCACGCGCAGGGAATAGCGCTCGTCGTCGACTCTACGTTCGCCAGTCCTATAAACTTTCGTCCGCTGGAGCACGGGGTCGACGTCGTCATCCACTCAGCCACGAAATATTTGAACGGCCACCACGACATTCTTGCTGGCGTCGTATGCGGCAGCGAGCCGTTCATCGACGAAGTGCGTCGCAAGATGACGGTCTGGGGGCAGGCGCCGGATCCGTTCGCGTGCTGGCTGCTCGAGCGCGGTCTCAAGACGCTCGACGTCAGAGTGAAGCGGCAGAATGAGAACGCGATGCGGATCGCCGAGTGGTGCACGACGCGTCCGGAGATCGCAAAGGTTCACTATCCGGGTCTTCCGAAGCATCCCGATCACGAGATCGCGAAAAGTCTTCTCGACGGATTCGGCGGGATGATGGCAATTGAGCTGAAGGGTGGCGGCTCGGCGACGCTCAAATTCGTGAGAAAGCTTCGGCTCTTTACCTACGCGGCCAGTCTCGGCGGCGTGGACTCGCTCGTCATAGAGCCCCGCTACAGCTCACACGAGCATATGTCGTCGGAAGAGCGCGAGAGAATCGGAATTCCTGATGGGTTTCTCAGAATGAGCATCGGCCTCGAGAACGCGGAAGATCTGATCGCGGACATAGAACAGGCCCTTCAGAAGTAGTGATGATCCGTCTTACAAACGTAGCCAAGGAGTATCCCCGCTCCGGCGTCGCGCTCGCACAAGTGAGCTTCCAGGTGAAGAAGGGTGAGTTCGTTTTTCTGACGGGTCCAAGCGGGTCCGGAAAGACGACGATCCTCAAGCTTCTGTACATGGACGACAAGCCGAGCGAGGGTGAGGTGTGGATCAATGGCGTGAGCTCAAAAACGGCAAAGGGCCGCGAGATCTCGAGACTTCGTCGGCGCATCGGCATTGTCTTCCAGGATTTTCGGTTGCTGGAGGATCGCACCGCGGAGGCGAATGTGAGGTTCGCGCTCGAGGTGACCGGCTCGCCCAAAGCAACCATTCGCGCCAAAGTATCGCGCGCACTGACCCAGGTCGGCCTCGCCTCAAAGGCCACGAGCTACCCACGTGAGCTGTCGGGGGGAGAGCAACAAAGAGTTGCCATCGCTCGCGCGCTGATCAACGATCCCTTCGTGCTGATTGCCGACGAGCCAACCGGCAATCTCGACGAAAGAGCGACCCGTGGAGTATTCCAGCTATTGCGCGACATCAATGCATCCGGAACCGCGGTTATTATGGCCACTCACGATCTGGACCTCGTGCGACGGTCAAACTATCGCACCATCGAGCTGAATCACGGCCGTCTCGTGTTCGATTCCGCGGAATCGCCGGCCTCGGCGCGACCGCCTGAAGAAAGCCTCGAGCTCACTGACGCCTCTGGCGATTACCGGGAAAGCATTTAATGCGGTCCGTTCGGGAAGCACTCGCCGCCTCGGGGCGCGCGCCTTTGCTCAGTGTTCTGGGCGTCGTCACCATCGCGTTTTCTATTTTCGCGTTCGGGTTGTTCGGGCTGGTGGCAATCAACATTCGGAAAGCGCTCGAGCAGGTGGAGCAACGCGTGGAAGTGCGCGCATTCGTCAGCGACAGCACGGAGATAGAATCTGTTGCCGCGGCGATGAAAGACATTGGGGAATTTCCCGAGGTGCTGCGCGTCGATTATGTCTCGAAGGAGCAGGCACTCGCCCGCGCTCGAAAAGAAATGGGAGAGTTCGCGGACGTCTTCGAGGCGGGAGTTCTTCCCGCTTCCATCGAGGTACATCTGCGACCCGGGAGACAGGATCCGGCAACCGTAAAATCTGTCGCTGATCGGGTAAAGACGTACGATTTCATCGATGATGTGCGCTACGGCGAGGAGTGGGTCGCGAAGCTTTACAGTCTCCGCACTATCGCGACCGTCGCGGGGATCGCGCTAGGCGTCGCATTCGCGGCCGTGGCGATCATCATCATCGGCGCAACGATTCGGATGACGGTACTCGCCCGCGCCAAGGAGATCTCGATCATGAGGCTCGTTGGCGCGACGGACATGTTCATTCGGCTTCCCTTCCTGATCGATGGCCTCGTCAAAGGCGTTTGCGGGGGCTTGCTGGCGCTGGTGTTCGTCTGGATCGCTGATCGCATCGTCAACGAGTACGTGATACAGACCGTGTTCTTCGATCGGCAGATGATCTTCCTCGGCATCGTGGGCGGCGCGTTCATGGGCGTGCTGGGATCTCTCGTCTCGGTCGGCAGACATCTGCGCCGAATCTGATGCGCGGTTGGGCAGCGCTGCTCTTGAGTGTGATGGCTGTTGCGACTCCGCTCGCCGCGCAACAAACGGAGAGCGCGGAAGCGAGAGTCAACGCTCAGCGAGAGGAGCTGGCGCGCATCCGCGCCGAGCGCGACGAGGTCGAGAAGAAGCTGAGCGGGCTCCAGAACACGGCTCACGAGATCCGGGACGAGGTAAATCTTCTCGACAAGCAGCGCGACGCGACGGCGCGGATGGTGACGTCGCTCGACCAGCAGCTCATCGCCATCAACGATGAAGTGGCGAGCACCACCTCGGAGCTCGAGAAATCAGAGCGCGAGGCGACGAGCAAGCGTACCGTGCTGCAGCGGCGACTGATCGAGATCTACAAACGCGGACCTCTTTACTCCGCTCAGGTTCTCTTCTCCGCGCAGTCCTTTGGCCAGCTCGTCGCGCGGTACAAGTATCTCCACTTGCTCGCGCTCCGGGACAAGGGGCTCGTGAACCGCCTGGACGACCTGCACGACAAGATCGAGGCGCAGCACGGCCAGTTAGTGCGGCTCCAGAGCAGCATCGTCGAGAATCGAGCCGAGAAGGCGCAGGAGGCCGCCCGACTCGTTGACCTCGAGAAGCTGCAGTCGCGCAACCTCGCGCGCGTGCAGGAAGACACGAAGCGCACGAAGGCGCGTCTCGCGGAGCTCGAGAAGAGCGAGACGCGGCTCAACAACTTCATTGCGTCGTTCGAGGCTGAGCGCAGAAAGGCGTCTGGGAGGGGAGGAGCGATAGCGCTCGGGCCAAGCTCGATTCGGACGACTGACATCGGGCGGTTGGATTGGCCTGTGAACGGCGCATTTCTCTATCGGTTCGGCCGCTTCGTAAATCCAAACAACACCACGACGCGCTGGAATGGAATCGGCATCAGTGCGCCGTCCGGAACTCCAGTAAAATCGGTGTCCGCCGGAACAGTCGCCTACGCTGGGCCAATGGGAACGTACGGGAATACTATCATTCTCGAGCATGGCGGAGGCGACTACTCAGTGTACGGATCGCTTGCTCGCCTCGACGTCCGCAAGGGGACGAAGGTGGTCAAAGGCCAGACGATCGGGACGGTCGGAATCAGCGACCCCGCGCTGGGTTCGCATCTTCACTTCGAGATCCGGCGAGGGGGACCGGCTGTTGATCCGGCGGAGTGGTTGCGGGCGGCGCGGTGACTGGCACTTCCGCAATTCTAGAATCTGAAGACTGCAACTGAACGGGCGACAGCTCCACGAAGCGGGATGCGGGATGCGGGATGCGGGAAGCGGGCGGAGTTGTCAGGTCACGACGCCCAGACTTACATCTTTGGCGCTAAAACAACTGCCTGTGCCACGAATGGCGCCTAGTAGAGTCCCGACGTCGTAACCTGACCAACTGACATCTAACCGACTTGGAGCTCTCGCCCGTTCTGTTGCTTTTAAACTCTAGAAGTACCGAGATGCCAGATAACGATGAGGCGGTAGCGCTCAAGAAAAGGTCTCCTCCACTAGGAGCGCACATCTCAATCGCCGGTGGTACCAGCAAAGCGCCGATGCGGGCGAACGCGATCAACGCCACCGCGATGCAGATCTTCACCAAGATGGCGAACCGCTGGGCCGAGCGGGCCTGCGAGGAGACGGAGTGTACTGCTTTTATTACGGCGTTGGGTGAGACGGCTGTCCGCAAGACCTGCGCGCACGACAGTTATCTGATCAATCTCGCCTCTCCTGATCCGGCGCACCGTAAACGGTCGATCGAGTCCTTCGTCAGGGAACTGGAGCGATGTGAGGCGCTGAGGCTCGACTACCTCGTGTCACATCCGGGGAATTACATCGACGATCGCGCGAGCGGACTCGCCAGGAACGCGGAAGGAATCACTATCGCGCTCGAGCGCGCGCCGGGCGAAGTGGTGCTTCTAATGGAGATGACTGCGGGTGCAGGGACAGTACTCGGATCTATCTTCGAGGAGATGGCTACTCTGATCGATCTCATTCCGATGCCTTTTCGAAGTCGCGTCGGAGTGTGCGTTGACACCGCGCACATCTTCGCGGCAGGATACGACATCGCGAACGACTATGACGGAGTGTGGGCGCGATTCGACGACGTGATTGGGCGCGAACGGCTGGGGATGATGCACCTCAATGATTCCAAGGTCCCGCTCGCCTCGCGGAGAGATCGGCACGAGCTCATTGGTGAAGGAGCAATAGGCGAGGGCGCGTTCAGGAGAATCATGAATGACGATCGGTTGGAGGGGGTTGCCAAAGTCATCGAGACGCCGAAGCTGGATGATGCCGAGAAGACCGATCGGAGGATGCTCGAGCGGCTTCGGTCCTATGTCTGGCATCTCGGAGTTTAAAAGCAACAGAACGGTGCGAGGACCGGCATCTCGTATCTCACACTCTTTAACGACAACTGAACGGGTGCGAGGCGGGAGCAACGACGTGGCCAGTTTGCCAGTTCACAACGTCGGGACAGCACCAATTGCCTTCGAAGCACAGGCGGCTCTTACCGCGCTCCGACCCGTCCGCACCGCAGTGACTCGCAAACTCGGAACGGTTTTACTCCCGCCTCGCACCCGTTCTGTTGCAGTTAGAGCTTTAAAGTACGAGATGCCAGTCCTCGCACCCGTTCTGTTGCTTTTAGAGACTATCAGTATCGAGACGCCTGTCATCGCACCCTTTCTGTTGCTTTTTTTGCTGTCAGTGGCGAGATGCCAGATTAGAGCAGCGTCCCGTGCAGCACCAGGAACGCAACCGAGAAATAAATCACGAGCCCGGTGACATCCACGAGAGTAGCAACGAAGGGCGCCGACGCGCTCGCGGGATCGAACCCGATGCGCTTGAGCAGGAACGGCAGCATCGACCCTGCCAGCGATCCGAACGCGACGATTCCCACGAGCGCCATTCCAACGGTGAACGCCAGCGCCTTATAGTGAGGCCCGTAGTTGAAGATGTGCAGATCCTGCCAGACCATGATGCGCGTGAAGCCGATCACTCCAAGGATGGCGCCGAGCACCAGCCCGGTGGGCAGCTCACGGAGAGCGATGCGCCACCAGTCTCCGATGCGCATCTCTTGCAGCGCCAGCGCGCGGATCACGAGCGACGTCGCCTGCGAGCCAGAATTTCCGCCCGAGCTCATAACGAGCGGAATGAACATCGCGAGCACGGCTGCCCTCTCGATTTCCCCCTGAAAGCGCTGCATCGCTGTCGCGGTGAGCATCTCGCTCAGGAACAGCGCGCATAGCCAGCCGGCGCGCTTCTGGATCATCGCGAGGAAACCGATCTCCATGTAGGGAGCATCCAACGCCTCCATACCGCCGAAGCGCTGAACATCTTCGGTCTGCTCCTCGACGAGTGTATCGATGACGTCATCGACCGTGACGATGCCGAGCAAACGGTGCTGGTCATCGACGACTGGAACCGCAAGCAGATTGTATTTGGAGATGAGGCGCGCGGCTTCTTCGCGATCGGTGTCGGGGCCAACAGTCAGAGGGGCTCGCCTGCTGCCAATCTCGAGAACATTCTCGTCGCGCGAGACCGTCAGTAACTCTCGCAAGGAGACGACGTGCAGCAGTACGTGTGTCTCCGGATCGGTCACATAGATCGCGTACACCGTCTCCTTTCTGCCTCCGACTTCGCTGATCAAACGAAGCGCCTGATCGACTGTCCAATCTGACGGGATGCTTACAAACTCCGTCGTCATGATGCCGCCCGCGGTGTTGGGCGCGTATTGCAAAAGTTTGGTCAGGCTCGCGCGGGTCGAGTCCGTGACGCGCGCAAGTAGTCGTGGGCGATTGTCAGCAGGAACCTCGCGAAAGAGGTCGGCCTGCTGGTCCGCGGACATCGCTTCGATAAGCGGGCCGACACGCGCCGGATCGATGTGCTGGATGATCGCGCAGCGGTGGCGCGTGAGCTCCGGTTCGTCGAAGACCTGAACGGCGAGCTCGAACGGAAGCGCCGCCATCACTTTTGCGGCGGCATCAGGCGGGAGCTCGCGCAGGGCTTCGGCGATGTCAGGAGGTCGGAGCTCGCCCAGGGCCTCCTGGAGTTCTTCCGGATCGTCATGGACGAGGTAAAGCAGTTGCGCGACAGTTTCCGCGGAGATTTCGATCATAGATGCAACAGGTCGGCTGCTCGTTACCAGACGGTCCGAATGTTTTAATGTCGTACTATCCAAGACGATGCTGAGCGCCGAACGTTGCGCGAGTTGAGGATAAGAGAAGCGGCGGCTACCATTGATTCCACTGCGGATAACGTCGATTTCGGTGCTATTGCACACTACTCGCAAACATCTCCTTCTCAGGCGCGCCTTCCCCCTCGCTTTGATTCTTGGCGCCCTGCGCCCCGCCGCCGCGCAAACCGACACGGTTTCGCGCCCATCGGTTCGGGTTACCGAGACGGCGGAAAAGATTCGCATCGACGGCCAACTGAGTGAGTTGGTCTGGAGCACAGCCGATTCCATCAACGGGCTCACTCAGGTCGAGCCCATCGAAGGCGCCGTTCCCGCCATGCGCACAGTCGTTCGGGTGATCACCACCCAGAACGGGATCGTTATCGGAGTGCGGGCCGACGACGACGCCCCATCCCGCATAGTGGCGTTCGCTCGCCAACGTGATGCGACTCTGGACAGTGAGGACTACATCAAGATCGTTCTTGACACCTACCTCGACGGGCGGTCGGGGTATGTTTTCGCCGTGAATCCGAACGGCGCGCGCTACGACGCGCTTGTCGCGAATCAGGGCGAAGGAGAGAACGAAAGCTGGGACGCAATCTGGGAGGCGGCGACTGCGCGAACTGCATCAGGTTGGTCAGCGGAGATCCTGATTCCGTTCAAGAGTCTTCTTTTCAAACCCGGGCTCAGGCAGTGGGGCCTCAACGTCCAGCGCCGCGTCCAGCGTCTGCAGGAGACCGATCGCTGGGCAGGCGCCGATCGCGATCTGCAGGTGACGCAAACTAGCCGGGCCGGCCTGCTGACAAATCTTCCGGTGCTCGATCTGGGCCTCGGATTGAGCGTTCGACCGTCGCTAACGGGTGGAGGAGTACGCGACAGCGCCGGAGCACGATTTCGTGATGGCAGTCACGCAAGCCTCGACGTTACTCAACGCCTGGGTGGTAGCGCTCTGGGATCGCTCACGGTGAACACGGATTTTGCCGAGACCGAGGTCGATGAGCGACGCGTGAACTTGTCGCGGTTTCCGCTTTTTTTCCCGGAGAAGCGGACCTTCTTCCTCGAGGGCGCCGACATCTTCGACTTCGGCCTGGGGCTGAGCGATGACCTCGATGTGCTTCCCTTCTTCAGTCGGCGCATAGGGTTGCTCGAGGGACAGCAGATCCCGATCGACGTCGGATCGAAGGTGAACGGCCGGGTTGGTGGCACCAACTTCGGTGCTCTCGCTGTGCGTACACGCAACGTCGATACGCTCGGCACCGCGAGCACGATGGCTGTTGTACGCGTAAAGCAAAATGTGCTGGAAGAATCTTCGGTTGGCTTCATTGCAACGTCAGGTGATCCGCTGGAGCGACGCGGAAGCTGGCTGCTTGGACCCGACCTGACCTATCAGACTTCGCACTTTCGCGGCGACAAGAACTTCCTCGTTGGTCTGTGGGGCATAGCCGTCGGTAGAGAGGACCTACGCACTGGCGATCGCACCGCCACTGGTTTGAAGATCGACTACCCCAATGATCTCTGGGACGTTGCAATGAAGCCAACCGAAGATTCTTCCAGCACATTTTGCTTTACGCGTACAACAGCCATCG
>CADDZN010000024.1 GCA_902812375.1 bacterium
GAGCGCCCCGATATGCGAGCGACTTCCCTTCGGCGCTGTGTAACCGACGATCACGAAATCCCCCGTCTTCTCCGCTTTGATCTTGAGCCAATCGGCAGATCGGCCACCGCGGTATTTGGACCCCGCTCTCTTGGCGATGATTCCCTCGAGCCCCATCTCGGTGACCTGCTCGAGAAAAGCTTCGCCTTCGGTCTCGATGTGATCGAGCCAACGCAGTGCGCCCAGTTTGGGAACAGCCTCGGTGAGGAACTGCTTGCGCTCCGAGAGCGGAAGCGAGCGAAGATCGAAACCCTCGAACGCGAGCAGATCGAAAGCATAAAATGTCGCGGGCAACTCGATGGCGGCGCGACGAATATCCATCGCCGATGTCAGCCGTCCCCGCTGCTGCAGCCTGGCAAAACTCGGCAATCCTTTCGCATCGCACACGACGACTTCTCCGTCGATGATGCAGTCGTCGTATGGCAGCGCCTTGACCGCGCGGGCAATTTCCGGAAACACACCCGTGTAGTCGTTCCCGTTCCGAGTGAGCAGCAGCGCTTCGCCATTTGATTTGCTTGCGATCAACCGATATCCGTCGAGCTTGAGCTCGAACAACCAGCCTTCGCGCGTGAACGCTTCATCGGCGGCCTCGCAGTGGACCGGTTCGACTTTGCGTGGATCGACGACTGCGCGCGGAGCACCAGCGGCTTCGAGCGCTTTCCGAATGCTCGCGCCCGGACTCTCGCCCGCCATGATCTCTTCGACGGTGAGTCCGGAGAGCACTGACTCTTCGGGGAACTGATCGCCGGGCGACTTCACATACGAGTCGCGCTCTTTGATCAGCAGCCAGTCTTTTTCGGATTTCTTGATTTTTACTAACGTCCACCTGCCGAGGAGCTTGTACCCTTTCAGCTCGAACAGAAGCTTTCCTTTCTCGAGGCCTTCCTTCCAGGGCTCGAGGGGCACCCACTCGCCCCGATCCCAGACGATGACGCCGCCCGCGCCGTAGTTGCCGTGCGGGATGTTGCCCTCGAAATCGCCGTACTCGATCGGGTGGTCTTCCACTTTTACGGCGAGGCGTTTGTCCGCGATGTCGTACGAGGGTCCCTTCGGAACCGCCCACGATCTCAAAACGCCGTCCATTTCCAGCCGTAAATCGAAATGGAGATTCCGCGCCGCGTGCTTGTGCACGACGAAGAGGCTACTCGGCGCGACCGGTCCGGTGCCCATCGGCTCCGGCGTGCGGTCGGGCGAACGCTTCGCGCGGTAACTGCTGAGGTTATCGGCTGGTGACGCCGAGTTAGCTCTTGCGTCCAATGGGGACATGCGTAAGGATACGGTGGCTTGAGTTTTCCACGCAAGAAATATTTGTGATTTTTCTGGGATTCTGACGCGTCGGATCCTTCAACCTCTTCCCTTTCCCGGTCATGCCCGCACGCTCAATCGGCACCGCCACGATCTCCTTCGGACTCGTCTCCGTCCCCGTCAACATCTACTCGTCGTCTGAATCCAAGACGAGCGTGTCGTTCAACATGCTACACAAGAAGTGCGGGTCTCGACTCAAGCAGCAGTACACCTGCACGAAGGACAACGAGATCGTGACGCGTGACGAGACCGTCAAAGGCTACGAGTTCGCGAAGGATCAGTACGTGATCCTCACGCCCGAGGAGCTCAAGGCGCTCGAGGAAAAGGCGACGAGCACGATTGACGTCGTCGAGTTCGTTCCGCTCGCCGGAGTCGACCGCGAGTACCTGGAGAAGGTCTACTACCTCGGTCCCGACAAGGGCGGCGATCGCGCCTACCGATTACTTGCCGCCGCGCTCAAAGAGAGCGGACGCGCCGCCGTCGGCCAATACGCGGCACGAGGACAGCAGCATCTCGTACTTCTGCGTCCGCTCAACGGTGTGCTGGTAATGGAGCAGCTCCACTACGCCGACGAGCTGCGTCCGACGACGGAAGTCACCATTCCCGCCGGCGAAGTGAAGGAGGCCGAGCTCAAGCTAGCGATGCAGCTCATCGATCAGACATCGAACGAGGCGTTCGAGCCGACCAAGTACAAGGACACTGTGCGCGAGCGGATGCTCGAGACGATTCAGCGCAAGATCGAAGGCCAGGACATCACCTCCGACGTCGCGCCCAGCACCGACACAAAGATGATCGACCTCATGGAAGCGCTGAAGGCGAGTCTCGCCGCCAAACCAAAACGCACCGAGTCGAACAAACAACGCATGGTGTCATGAGACTCCTCGCCGGAACGAGTGGCTACGCTTTCAAGGAGTGGAAGGGCGCGTTCTACCCGAAGGAGCTGAAGGACGACGGCATGCTCGGCTTCTACGCCGGGAAATTTCCGACGGTCGAGATCAACAACACTTTTTACAGACTGCCAAAGCAGAATGTGCTGCTCGATTGGGCGGCGCAGGTGCCGGAGACATTTACGTTCGCGTTAAAGGCGAGCCAGCGGATTACCCACCACGCGCGGCTCAAGGAAGAATCCGCGGACACCGTGGATTTTCTGCTCAAGAACACCTCAGTGCTTGGCGACAAGCTCGGGCCGATCCTTTTCCAGTTGCCGCCAAATCTCAAAAAGGATGCGAACCGGTTCCGTGGATTTCTCGGTTTACTTCCTTCAGATCGTCGATACGTCTTCGAGTTCCGGCACGAGAGCTGGTTCGATCAGGAGATCTTCGACGCCATGCGAGAGCGGGACATTGCGATGTGCATCTCGGAGCAGGATGAGTTCAAATGCCCGGTGGTTTGTACGGCGTCGTGGGGATACCTGCGATTGCATCGTTTGAGCTACGATGAAGCTTCGCTTCTGGAGTGGGCGAAGTGTGTAACGACCCAGGCGTGGAAAGACGCCTACGTGTTCTTCAAGCACGACGAGTCTGAGACTGGAGGTTCGGGCCCGCCGGCGGTGTCGACATTTGTAGCGGCTTGTGGATCGCCGGGGTCCGTATCAAGAGCCACCGAGACGGGCCCTCGTCGAATGGCCACCGAGACGGAAGTTTCGTCCGGATGAAGCGGATTTTTCGGATTTAGCGGATTCTCTCCGTGCGCCATTCTTTTCTTTTGAATGGGGTGCGCCAGCCTGTAGAACTTTGCGCTTGGGCCGAAGTGCAGAAGCAGGCCTACTTCTAGATTAGTCGCTCTTAAATAGTTGTAGACCTGGCGGGGCGCGGACTTGTGCAGGTCTTGAGTGGATTTGATTTCGACTACCAGTCGCTCATCCACAATCATGTCGAGCCGCTGCTCGGCAAGAATCGAGTCCCGGTAGAAGATGGGTATAGCAACGCCGCGAGCGACCCGATGCCCTCGCTCTCTGAGCTCCTTCTCCAAAGCGCGCACATAAACGTGCTCGAGAAAGCCATAGCCGAGGATGTTGTACGCGTCGAAAAAAGCTCCGATTACGGAATGAGTGAGTTCTTTTTCGACGAGTGGGTCCGGTGCCATACAGGTAGAATGGCGAGATAAACCCACAAAAAATCATCAAATCACCGCGGAGACCAGCCATCCGCCGCGGAGCAGTATCCGATGCATCCGACAAATCCGCTTCATCCGGAAGAAACTTCCGTCTCGGTGGCCAGACCTCTTTGGTGTTAATAGCGAGACCTCTTTGGTGTTAGTGGCCAGACAAAGCGGACGGCCCCTTGTAAAGCCAGGCCCGTGCTCATAGTATTGGGTTAACTGCATGATTAAACTACCTAGTTAGACTAGTGCCAAAGACGACCCGGCAACGATCGACCGCTAAAAAGCCCGTCCGCGAGGAAGCCACCGAACAGCGGATCCTCGACGCCGCACGGGTTGTCTTTCTCCGGCGAGGCACCGCCGGTGCACGCATGCAGGAGATCGCGCGCCAGGCGGGCGTCAATCAGGCGCTCCTTCACTACTACTTCCGGAGCAAGGCTCGGCTCAGCGGCGCCGTCTTTCAGCAGATCGCGTCCCGCATCTTCCCGACCTTGGTGCAGACGCTTGGCGCCGACGTATCGCTGGATGAAAAAATCGAGCGGCTCATCGTGATGTACCTGGACACGATGTCGCAGAATCTCTTCGTCCCAGGCTACATCATCTCCGAGCTCCACCACCACCCCGAGCGCGTCCAGCAATTGATCTCGAGCGCGATCGGCTCCGACCCTCGGATCATGATGCCCTCACTCCTGAAAAATCTCGGGAAGCAGATCAACGAGCGCGTCAGCGCTGGAACGATGCGACCAATTACCCCGCAGCAGTTCGTGATCAATCTCATCTCGCTCTGCATTTTCCCATTTGCCGCCCGTCCAATGCTGTCGATCATCCTCGGCATGGACGACGCCGCGTTCATGCACTTCATAGAACAACGGAAGAAACAGCTTCCTGAATTCTTCCGCGCGGCTCTCAGGCCATGACTGTGCGGCGAGCTATCTCCCTCTTGGCCTGCTGTGTTGCGGCGATTACCCCCGCGTCGGCACAGACCTCGCGCGCGGGGCCGGCGGATTCACTTTCCCTCGGAGCGCTTCAGAACATTGCCGTCATGCGCGATCCACGAGCACGCGAGCTGGCAATCCTGACGGAACAATCGCGACTGCGCCAGCAGAACCTGGCGGCCGAGCATCTTCCGTCGCTCACAGTCGAGGGTCAGGCACAATACCAATCCGATGTGCCGAAGATTCCGATAAAGCTCCCGGGCATCTCCCCACCAACTCCACCACACGACACCTACGACGCGCATCTCGCGGCGCAGGAGAAACTCTACGATCCAACCATCCGCGCTCGGCGCGCCGTCGAGGACGCTCAGCTCGCCGAGGCGCGCGCGCGCGTTCGCGCCGAGCTGTATCCGCTGAGGCAAAGCGTAAGCGACGCATTCTTCACTGCGCTCCAGGCGCAATCCCAGATCGCCGAAACGGAACACGCCATCACTGATCTGGTGGCACAGCAGCGAGTTGCTACCGCACGCGTTCGCGAAGGGACAGCACTCCGGAGCGAGGAGATGGCACTGCGCGCCGAGATCCTGCGACGCAGACAATCGGTCGCGGAAGCGGCGGCGAGCAGACGTGCCGCGCTCGCGATTCTTGCCGATCTAACTGGCAGATCCTACGACAGCACCACAGTACTGAGCGCGACGGAGCTCGGCCCAGAGACACGCCGTGCGCGCGACTCTCTCCCGGTTCTGCGGGCGCGTCCGGAATACGAGCAATTCGCCCGAACGCGCGCGGTGCTCGAGCAGCAGGAGCGGGCGCGCAAGGCGCAAGACCTCCCGCGACTCTCGGCGTTCGGGCGCGCGGGGTACGGCAGGCCGGGTTTGAATCCGTTGAGCACGAAATTCGACAGCTACTGGCTGACAGGACTGCAAGTCCAGTGGTCGCCCTGGACCTGGGGCACTACCGAGCGCGAGCGGCAGACTCTGGCACTTCAGCGTCAGATCGTCACCGCCGAAGAACAGCAATTCACGGAGAGTCTGCGTCGTAGCGTCGAGCAGGACCTGGCGACAATCGACAGACTGGAATCCTCCCTTCGCGATGATGACGAGATCGTCGCACTCAGAGAAAGCATCCTCGCTGAAACCCGCGCACGATACAACGAAGGAGTGGTGACGTCGGCAGAATACGTTGACCGGGAGACGGATGTCCTCAGCGCACGCACGGAGCGCGCGCTACACCGCGTGCAGCTTGCCCAGGCTCGCGCGCGGTTTCTCGACACTCTGGGCGTCGAGGTGCCATGATGGGCCCGCTAAATATTGGCTCGCACGGGACTGCTGCGATTTTTCTGGTGCTCGCAACCGCTGCCTGCCATCGCGCTAAGAGTCCGGACGCCTATGGCAACTTCGAGACTGACGAGGTTGCCGTGTCGGCCCAGGCAACGGGGCAGCTCGTCTCCTTCACTGTCGCCGACGGAATCGCCCTGCGCGCTGGAGAAATAGTAGGCCTTGTCGATACCACGCAGCTCGCGCTGGAGCGCGCGCGGATCGTTGCCGAACAGCAGTCGATTGCGGCGCGGGTAGCGGAAGCGGGACGACAGGCCGCCGTGTTCGCGGTTCAGCGCGACATCGCGCTTCGCAACTACGAGCGCATGCAGAGACTCTTCGCCGAGCGCGCGGCGCCGGCACAGCAGCGCGATCAGGCGGAGCGCGATTACCGGACGCTCGTCGCACAGATGCAGGCCGCGCAGGCGCAGCAGCAGAGCGTCGCGCGCGAAGCGTCGTCGGCTTCGGCGCAGGTGGCGCAGATCAACGATCAGATCGCGAAAAGCAGAATCATCAATCCACGAACCGGTACGGTCCTCGCCACCTACGCGAAGACCGGTGAAGTCGTGCAACCCGGGCAACAGCTCTACAAGATCGCCAACATCGACACTCTCATCCTTCGGGCCTACATCACCGAGAGGCAGCTCGGCTCCGTCAAGCTGGGACAGAGGGTACAGGTCCACGTCGACCAGGGTGGAGGAAAGCTGCTGACGCTACCGGGCACAGTGAGTTGGGTGTCAGCCAAAGCCGAGTTCACGCCGACACCCGTTCAGACACGCGACGAGCGCGCGGACCTCGTCTATGCCGTAAAGATCAACGTTCCCAATCCCAAGGGTACGCTCAAGATCGGGATGCCGGCCGACGTCAACTTCGGCGCTTTGCCCGCGCGTAAATCGTGAGCAACGCGGTAGAAGTCCACTCGGTGAGCAAGTCGTTTGGGGCGGTGAAGGCGCTCGATGATATATCGTTCGAGGTCAGAGCCGGCGAGCTGTTCGGACTCGTCGGACCCGATGGGGCGGGCAAGACTACTCTCTTCCGCATCCTGACGACACTCCTCGTTGCCGACTCTGGTTCTGCGTCGGTGCTCGGGCTCGATCCGGTCAAGGATCTCTGGGCAATTCGCTCTCGCGTCGGGTATATGCCCGGCAGTTTTGCGCTCTACCCCGATCTCAGCGTCTCGGAGAATCTTGAATTCTTCGCCGCGGTATTCGGTACAACGATCGAAAAGGGATACGAGCTGATCGAGCCCATTTACAAACAGCTCGAGCCTTTCCGCGCTCGCAGGGCGGAGGCGCTCTCTGGTGGAATGAAGCAGAAGCTCGCGCTCTCATGCGCGCTCGTGCACCGGCCGGAACTTCTGCTCCTCGATGAGCCGACCACCGGCGTCGATGCGGTGTCGCGTCGCGAATTCTGGGATCAGCTCGGCCGTCTTAAATCGTCGGGTCTCACGATCGTAGTCTCGACTCCCTACATGGATGAGGCATTGCGCTGCGATCGCGTCGCGCTCATTCACGGAGGTAGAATTCTCGAGGTGGATCTACCGCAATCGATTGGTGCCAGGTATTCTCTGCCGCTCATTGCCGTGAAAGGATCCAATCGATTCGCCCTGCTGCAAACTCTGCGGGAGTTTCCGAGCGCGCGCTCAGTTTATCTCTTTGGCGACGAGCTGCATTACTCCGACAAGCGCGTGAACGCGGACGCGGGTGAGATCGCTGCCGAGGTAAAAACTTTTCTGGCGCAGCACGGCCACGCAGACGCGGAAACCGCGCCGATAACAGCCGGCATTGAAGACAGTTTCATGGAGCTGATGGGCAGTGCACCGGCTCCGAAGGCGGAAGCTGCATGACGCTGGCCGCGAACTCCGCGAGCAACGGCATTGCTATCGATGCACAGGACCTCACCCGCCGATTCGGATCCTTCGTTGCCGTCGATCACATCACCTTCGACGTAAAGGCCGGAGAAGTCTTTGGCTTCCTCGGCGCGAACGGCGCGGGAAAAACGACGGCCATCAAAATGCTCGTCGGACTCCTTGCGCCGAGTGAAGGGACCGCGCACGTAGCGGGCGCCGACATTCGCACCCAGCGCGACGAGATCAAACGCAGCATCGGCTACATGAGTCAGCGGTTCTCGCTCTATGCCGATCTGACGGTGCGGGAGAACATCCGGCTGTACGGTGGCATTTATGGGCTGACACCGGATCAGATCGCGGAGCGCACCAAAAGAATGCTCGACAACCTCGGCCTCAGCGGCAGCGTTGATGATCTGGTCGGAGACCTCCCGCTCGGTTGGAAGCAGAAGCTCGCCTTCTCCGTCGCCCTGGTGCACGAGCCGAAAATCGTGTTTCTCGACGAGCCTACGAGCGGCGTCGATCCAATCACGCGCCGGCAGTTCTGGGAGCTGATTTATGCCGCGGCCGCTCGTGGCACGACGGTGTTCGTCACGACGCACTACATGGACGAAGCCGAGTACTGCGATCGCATCTCGATAATGGTGGACGGAAAGATCGTCGAGCTCGGTACTCCGGCGGAGCTCAAGGAGAAATATCGGACCGAGACCGTCGACGATGTTTTCGTGAGACTGGCGCGCGGCGCGACGAAGGGAGAAGCGGCGTGAACTTCAATGCTCTTCGCGCATTCATGGTCAAGGAGCTCCGTCACATCCTCCGCGACCGGCAGACATTGACCGTTCTGCTGATGATGCCGCTCGTGCAAGTGATTCTGTTCGGGTTTGCGCTGCGTAGCGATGTACGCAACATCCGCCTCGTTGTGATCGATCCGACTCCGGATCACGCAACTCTGGACCTCCGCAATCGATTTGGGGCGACGAGCACGTTTCGAATTGTCGGGACGTACCAGAGCACCGACAGCCTCGAGCCCTTGTTCCGGGCCGGCCGCGCCGATGTCGCACTCGTGTTCGATCCCGATTTTGCGAGCCATCTGAATGGCAGCGAACCAGCGCGCCTGCTCATCGCGGTCGATGCATCCGATCCCAACACTGGTACGACATATCTCGCCTATGTGAGAACGGTCATCCAGTCGTACCAGGCCGAGCTCAATCAGCCGGGCCGCCAAGTGGAAATCGTCACCCAGACCCGCATGCGGTTCAATCCTACGCTCGAGAGCGTCAATCTCTTCGTCCCCGGTTTGATCGCGCTCGTGCTCGTCCTCGTGTCAGCGCTCATGACCGCGATCTCGCTGTCACGCGAGAAGGAACGCGGCACGATGGAGGTCCTGCTGGTTTCGCCCCTCCGACCGCAGCAAATAATCGTCGGCAAAGTTCTGCCGTATCTCGCGCTGGCGTTCGCGAATGTAATCACGGCGCTGATAGCGGCATGGGCGGTATTTCATGTTCCTTTTCGGGGGAGCGTCTCTCTGCTGCTCGCCGAGAGCATGCTCTACACGCTCGTGTCACTGGCGCTTGGAGTGCTCGTGGCAGCACGGACTTCCTCGCAGCGCGCGGCAATGCTGACTGCAATGCTCGCAACCATGCTGCCCAATGCCCTGCTCTCGGGGATGATCTTCCCGATCGCGAGTATGCCATCGTGGCTTCAGCCCTTCACCTACATCGTTCCGGCGCGGTGGTTCATCCTGATCGCCCGCGGGATCATGCTCAAAGGTATCGGCCTTACGCTCCTCTGGCGTGAGACGCTGGTGCTGTCGATAATGGCGCTGCTGCTCCTGGCGGCGGCAATGCGAAGCTTCAAGCCGCGGCTGGAATAGAAACGTGCGGTCGCTTCGCTATCTCCTGCGCAAGGAATTTCTCCAGATCTTTCGTGACCACTTCATGGTTGCGCAACTGCTGCTGATGCCGATTCTCCAGTTGCTGCTCCTGGGAAATGCGGCGACCTTCGAGGTGAAGACAGCACGCATGTACGTCGTCGACCGCGATCATACTGAGACCTCGCGCGCTCTGGTGGACAGACTCCAGGCATCGCGTCGGTTCGTGGTGGTTGGCGCGTCGCCTTCGGTCGACGTCGGCAACGAGTGGATACTGGAGCGCAAAACCGACATGGTGCTGAGCATTCCTTCCGATTTCGAGCGAGACATTGCGCGGAATCGCGCGGCGCAGGTTCAATTGATTCTCAATGCTGAGAACGGAGCGGCTGCGGGCGTCACCGAGTCATATGCGGCCCAGATCATTGGCGCGTTTGCGCGTGAGCTGACGGACGAGCTGGGTCCAGTGAGGCTCATGCCGGTCAAACTCATTCCCGCAATGGATTCGATGCAAACGCTTCGTGCCGCTCCCATACCGGCGCCAGCCGTTAGGGCAATAGATATTCGCGCGCGCGGTTGGTACAACCCCGATCTTAACTACCGCGATTACATGGTGCCGGGAATTCTGGTGCAGCTCGTCACTGTCGTGGGCAGCCTGATGACGGCGATGAATATCGTCCGCGAGAAGGAGATCGGCACCCTCGACCAGCTCAGCGTCACTCCGTTGTCGCGCAACGTCTTCATGGCGGCCAAGCTTATTCCGTTCTGGATCATCGCGCTCGTCGAGCTCGCGCTGGGCCTGCTCGTCGCGCGATTCGTCTTTCACACCCCGATGCTCGGCAGTATCCTCCTCGTTTTCGCGGCGGCAGCGATCTATCTCTTCGCCGCACTCGGGATCGGCTTGTTCATCTCCACGCTGGTCGATACCCAGCAGCAGGCGATGTTCGTGACTTTTTTCATCATCATGGTCTATCTCCTCATGAGCGGCCTCTTCACACCGATCCGGTCGATGCCCGACTGGGCTCAGTGGCTGGCGCAGGCGAATCCGATGAAGCACTTCATCGAGATCATGCGCGCAATCCTCTTAAAGGGAGCGACGACCAGAGACGTGCTCAAGCCAATGCTGATTCTCGTAGGATTTGCAGCCGTCGTGCTTACCCTGGCCGTGAGGCAATACGCGCGGCGAGTGGGGTGAGCAATATTTTTGTTCAAGCTTTCTTCGTTCTTATCTGCGACCTCGGCGGCGTTCCGCGGCTAAGCACTCGAGTGCTGAACTCAGGGTAGTAGAGGCTTACACAGGACTACCTGTTGTGGCTAACTGCAACGCAAGACTACCTGTTGTGGGTTGTAGTTCCCGGTAACCTGTTCCGTGTCTCTGCACTGCAATGCAATTTGGGCGCAGAGACACGCAACCGATAACTGGGAACCATCACTCCTAACAGGTAGTCTTGCGTTTGCTGTTCCGGTTTGTAGTTCCGCTTTGTAGTCCTCAGTTCGCACTCTGCGTATATTTTCGATCTGTCCCTTTCGATCGAGGCACTATGCGTCGCGTCTTAATTTCCGCTCTGCCGATTGCTGCTCTCACCCTTATTGCCTGCACTGGCAAAGCTCAAAACGAATCCTCACGCGCCGTCGCGGGCGGTGGCGTCTCGGTCAACGGCTGGACCGGCCAGGTCGACCCCAACGAAGCCAAACGCGGTCAGACACTATCGAACGCGAAGCTCACCAAGGAAGGCAACGATCTTCACGTCACTACAGGTCCCGCGGTCGCCTACTGGAATCCCGCGAACACCGCGAGCGGCGATTACACGGTGAAGGCTACCTTCACTGAGCCGAAGTACATGAACCTGAACGATCATCCGCACCCATACGGAGTCTTCATCGGCGGGAATGACATGGGCACGCCGAACGAGAGCTACCTGTACTGCGCCGCGTATGGCAGCGGGCGTTTCATCGTTCGTGGTTTTGGTCCCGAGCCGTTCCAGATGAATGGCCGCGGCGAAACCAATGCAGCCGTTCACAAGGCCGCTGGTCAGGGCCAGCCAGTGACGCAGGACATCGCGCTGTCCGTCAAAGGCGACAAAGTTTCCTGCGCGATCAACGGGACGACGGTCGCGACCTACAACAAGTCAGACGTCGTGGGATCCGGCAAGCTCAAGTCGACCGACGGCGTGTATGGAATCCGCTTCGCACATAACACCGAAGGAACCGTGAGCGGCCTGACGGTCACCAAGCCCTAAGTCTCGTCGATCTCCTCGGGCTCGTCTTTACCAAAAGCGAACGGAAAAGCAAAGCTCATTCGTAGCACACGTTCGCGGCGCCGCTCCGCCTCGAGGTTGAGGGAGCGCGCTTTCAGGAGATCGTCGAGCGCGATCACTCCCAGAAGTTTCCGGTCGTCACCTCGCGTGACGACCGGAAATCTCGTGATCCCTGTCGCTGCCATCCGGTGCACCACATAGCGCAACGGCTCGTCCGGGTGCGCCATCGTAGGCGTGACGCGTACAATCGGCGTGAGATCGATCTGCCCGTCACTCGGATGCTTCGCAACGAACTGCTCGAGGTCCGCGCGAGTGACGACGCCTGCCAAATGAGTCGAGTCATCGACTACAGGAAATAGACGCTGCAGAGGTTTGGTCGGGTCTGCGCGCAGCGCATCGACCAGCGCCTCGCGATTCGTGGTGGTCCGCAAAGTCGCAATGTTGGATCGCATCACCTCGCGCGCAAAGAGAATCTCGAGCGGATCGACCGCGTACTCACGACTGAGATGGAATCCGCGACGCGCGACTTTCTCGGTGAGAATCGACCTGCGCAGAGTCAACACCGTAAATCCGTGCGCGATCGTCACCGCTATCAGGAGCGGCAAGAGCATGTTCACGTCGTGCGTCAGCTCCAGCGCGAAAATCACTCCCGTGAACGGAGATCGCATCGTGCCACCGAGTATCGCGCCCATGCTCACGAGTGGCCAGAAGCCGACGCCCTCTGCAGGCAGGATCATTGACTCGAGTCCCCCGAGTGCGCCGCCCATCATCAGCAGCGGCGCGAGCACGCCGCCTGATGTGCCGGAGCCAAGTGAGACCGCCCAGATAATCGACTTGACGATAAGAACGGCGGCGATGAGATGGAGTCCAACGTTTCCCTGGAGCAGACTTCCGATTGTGTCATAGCCAACGCCCAGCGCCTGAGGCGCTATATAGCCGCCGATACCGATCACGAGTCCGCCAATCGGCGGCCACCACATCCAGTGAATCGGAAGTCGGTGGAACGCATCTTCAGAAGCGTAAACGGCAAGTGTCAGAAGCATCGAGAGCACGCCGGCAAGCAGCCCCGCGAGAACGCATCCCGCCAGTCCCGATGGCCCAATGAACGACGGATGCACGGGCACCGGGAAAATCGGACCCATCCCGATGATGTACCGGCGCGTCGCGGCCGCCGTTGCGCTCGCGAGCGCGACGGGAATCATGCTGCGCGGCTTCCACTCGAACAGCAGCAACTCCACGGCGAGCAACACCGATGCGACCGGTGCCGCGAACGTCGCCGACATTCCAGCAGCCGCGCCCGCGACAAGGAGTGTCTTTCGTTCCGCGCTCGTCAGGTGGAAGAACTGCGCGATCAGCGATCCCACCGCGCCGCCCGTCATGATGATCGGACCCTCGGCGCCGAATGGTCCACCGGAGCCAATGGAGATCGCCGATGAAATCGGCTTGAGCACCGCGACGCGCGGCTCGATGCGGCTGCCGTTGATCAGAATCGCTTCGATCGCTTCCGGAATTCCGTGACCGCGAATGCGCTCGGATCCATAGCGCGCCATCAGGCCGATGATGAGCGCGCCAACGACCGGTACGAGGATTACAAATGGTCCGAGGTGATGCCCGGCGGGCGAGACCAGCGCGGTATTCCAGCGCTGGAAGAAAAAGAGATTTGTGAAGAGCCCAATAAGTCGGAGCAGGATCAGCGCGACGTATGCGCCGACGAGTCCGATTACTATCGCCATCACGCTGAGCGCGATGACTCTTGGAGTTGTGGTGAAGTCGCCTAGATGGGAGAGATTGACGACTTTATTGTTTCGAGCGGTGTCTTTCACGTCTTGAAGAATTGCTCAGACGTGATTCGTTTGTCAACGAGTGCAAACCCGCGACCGGTTCGGGAGTGACGCGATCACTCGAGTAACCCCGGATTTGAGCTTCTATCTTCTGCCGATGTCGACCTTGATCTCGCGCCAGTGTCCCTGATTGAAGCGCGTAACGGTGAGTGCGCATCGCGTGGCGTGGCCGATGAGAATCGCGATCCAGATATCGATCGGGTCCAAAGTGCTGAACCGTTGGATCACGAAGCAGATGCTGAGTGGCACTACCATTTGTGAGACGATCGAGATGTATAACGGACTCCTGGTGTCGCCCGTCCCCTGGAGTCCACCCGTATAGGTCAGGGCGACGGCGATGAATAGTCCGGAGACGCTCAACACTCGCAGCAACTGCACGCCGATTCCAACGACGACTGGCTCGTGCATTCCGAAAATCGCGAGAAGGTCGCGGGGCACTAACAGAAACAGAGCTCCGACGAGCGCCGCCGTGGAAAATCCAATGCGAGCCGCGACACGCACCGAGGCGGCCGATCTTTCCGGCTGCGAGGCGCCCAGGTTCTGGCCGGCCATCGCCGCGGCGGATCCCATCAGGCCGACAGATGTCCAGGTGATCAGGGAGAAGAGCTGCGTGTAGCACACCGCGAACGCTGCCTGCGCCGCCGCGCTCTGTGGCAGCGATCCGATGAACGAAAGCATCAGCACTCCGCCAACGTTCATCGCGATTCCCTGGATACCGGTGGGAAGCCCGAATCTGAACAACGATCGAATGATGTCCCAATCCGGACCCCACCCTTGGCCGCGCGGAAAAGAGACTACCCATCCGCCGCTCCACAGCTTGTAGAGCGAGTACACGGCGAGCAATCCGGACGCTGTGCACGTTCCCATGGCGGCGCCGCGCGTTCCGAACGCTGGGATGGGACCGAGGCCCCGAATCAGAATCACGTTGAATACGACGTTCATCACGGTGAGACTGATGCCGAGGATCATGGGCGTGCGCGCGTCGCCCGCGGAACGAAGTGCGCCGCCGAGCATGAAGAAGACGAGCATTCCACTGCTGAAGAGGAACATCGTCCGCAGGAACGGAAGTGCTTCAGCCTTCACCGCGGGTGCGGCGTTAACAAAATCGAGGAGTGCCGGCGACGCGAAATACCCGATCGGCGCCATCACGAATACCGAGAGTCCGATCGCCGCGATGAAAGCCTGATAGACCGTGCGATCGACTTTATCGTGTTCGCCCGCGCCAGCGAATCGCGCGACGAGCACGCTCATCCCGGTAAAGAGCGAGGAGATGAAGATGATGACGATCAGAAATATCTGAGAGCTTACGCCGATCGCCGCATTGGCTTTGTAGCCGATGAGATTTCCGACGAGCGCCTGATCGACCATTCCCTGCAAGCCGCCGATGATATTGGTGAGCATCGTTGGCCACGCGAGCTTCCATACCGCCGGGCCCAGCGGACCTTCGATGATCGACCGATCGTACCGTCGGCGCGCGGGCGGCACGGTTGCTCCTGTCAGTGCGCCAGTTGGTGGCGTCGACACTACAGGCGCTGTAGCTACCGCGGGCACTGCTGCAGCCGGCGTATCGGAGGTCATGCGGTTAGCGATGTTGGGGTGAAGCCGTCGGATGACTGCGGTGTTTCTTAGACCCGATTGTCGCCCGTAAAGTTACTTCCCACCCAGTTCTGCGCGGCACTAGCTATCCCGTCCAGGACTTCCGCATCCGTTTTTCCTGATGATTTCAGGACGTGGAAGCTGTGGTCCGCACCTTCAATCCAGTGCATCTCCCAGCGGGTCTTCACGCGCGTTAGAACATCGTTCATGAGCTCCGGAGTGCAAAACGGATCACGCGTGCCGTTGAAGCAGATGACGGGCGCGGTGATGGCGGGGAGATGAGCGTCGCGGAGCTGTTCCGGCTTACCAGGCGGATGCAGCGGATACGCGAGGAGCAGCAGACCATCGCAACCGAACTGTTCGGCGGCGAGCATCGACGCGGCCCGGCCGCCCATTGATCGCCCGCCGATGATCAGTGTCTTTGGCCGCAGCTCGTCCCGGGCACGCGCGACAACGGCGGTGATGCACTCCTTTAGCCGCGGCATGGGATCCGGCCGCCCCGACTTCTTCTCCTTGTACAGAAAGTTGAAGCGCACGACCGCGATGCCGCGCTCCTGAAGCGCCTTTGCAGTCTGCACGACGCCGCGGTCATTCAGATTTCCACCGGCGCCGTGAGCGCAGATGAAAAGCGTTTCGTGTCCACCATTAGCGGCAGGCTCGAACGCGGCAGACGTCGTCTCCGCACCGACAGTGACGCGCCATTCCGTTGGGCCTGTCACGTCATGACTCATGTCGAAGAGCCGGCGCGGGATTCGCCGCGTGTCGGAACAATGCGAGCCAGCGTCTCCAGTTGCTCGCGCGAGAGCTTGAGCAGCTCGGCCGGCGGCTCATACATCCCCTGGACGAGACGCTGCCGCGCCTTCACTCCTTCGCGTGTCAGCAGCACCAGTTTTACGCGCCGGTCCCCCACCTTCGACCTCCGCTCGGCGAATCCACGTTTCTCGAGACGATCGACGATCCAGGTCGTATTGGACGCATCGCAACCCCACTCATCGGACAGCGACCGCATCGTTCTCCCCACAACGGGATCCAGCGCGCTCAGCGCGCGAGCATCGTTGGGCGTGAGACCGAGACGCGCGAGGACTTTCCCGCGCTGCGGTGCTCCGCGCATGAAAAAATCGAACATCTGCTTCCATACCTGAGCTGCAAGGGCGTTTTTGTCTCGTGCCATACGTCTCAAGTTAGAGTCTGGCCGAGCTTTGTCCAATCCGCCAAACAGTTGACCGGCCTCAATAGTTGAATCTATTCAAGTACCCTGTTAGAATATCGCAAAACGCCTCCGGAGACGACACAATGATCAACGCTTACAACCTTCTGAAATTTGTCCACGTTCTCTCCGTGATCGTCTGGATCGGCGGGGTAACCGCCCTGTCGATCCTCCTTTGGCGCGCGAGAAGCGAACGCAATCGCGAAATCGTTTCCGTGCTCGTTCGACAGGCAATCGCCTTCGGGCAACGGCTGGTCGGGCCGGCATCGGGTCTGGTCCTCCTCACCGGTCTGGCCATGGTCGGCCTTGGCAGGATTGGATTCAGCACCTTCTGGGTCGTGTGGGGGCTCACTGGCATAGCGGTACACTTCGTGTTTGGAGCCGTTATCCTGAGGAGACGGACGATGCAGCTCGGCGAGGCCTCGGCGCCAGGCACGACTGACGAAGCAGCGCTCGATGTAGCCGGCCGCAGACTTTGGCAGGCTCAGCTCGTGTATCTCCTGATTCTTGCTTCCGTCGTGTGGGCGATGGTTCTCAAGCCAACGTTCTGATCGATCGCGAAGTTCACCCTGACCGCGAGAAGACAATGAGCTCGCTCACCGGAAAGGTCGCCCTCATCACAGGAAGCTCACGCGGCATTGGCGCCGCGATCGCCAAGCTCTTCTCACAGCAAGGCGCAAAGGTCGTCGTACACGGCCGAGACCAAGCGGCGCTCTCGAAGGTGCGCAGTGAGATCGAGCAGGCTGGCGGAACTGTCATTGAGGTCTTAGGCGATGTGAGCCGCTTCTCTGACATCGAGTCGATGCGGCAACGAATCGAAACCGAGCTTGGCCCTCCCGACATCCTTGTCGCTAATGCCGGGGCCAGTCTCACCCCGCCAGGAATCTTCGAGGACATAACCGAAGAGGGGTGGCACGCGACGGTCAACGCGAACCTCACCGCGACTTTTCTTACGATCAAGAGCTTCCTGCCGGCCATGAAAGCACGTGGCTCGGGCAATGTCATCACGATGTCTTCTGCAGCCGCGCGACGGCCGCATCCCCAATCGCCCGTTCCCTACGCTGCGGCCAAGGCAGGGATTCAGATGTTGACCCAGCACCTCGCCGCGCAGGTGGGCCGCCACGGAATTCGCGTCAACTGCATCGCGCCGGAAACGATCCTGACTGAGCGCAATAAGCGAATGATTCCGGACGCGCAAAAGACGTCGCTCGTCGAAATTCATCCGATCAAACGGCTCGGCACGCCCGACGATGTTGCGCGTGCGGCGCTGTTCCTCGCGTCCGACGAGTCGGCGTGGATAACGGGAATGATTCTGGACGTTACGGGCGGCGCGGTTATGGTCACGTAGGCTCTCCAGCGCCGCGTTACTACGTGTTTTGAACAGAACTGCAACGCCGTGAAGCCCTCGAGAGCTTAGCCTCTGTTTGCGCCCCAAACATTATTCCCGGCGCAATACGATGCAGTGAACCGAATTGTTTTGGTTGAGATTTCAGAGTGTCCGATTTCAAGACTCTGCAGGTCTGGCAGAAAGCTCACGTCCTTTCTCTCAACGTCGAGCGAACCTGCAGGACCATCCGGACACCAATGTACGCCTCACGCCGCACCCAGCTATTCCGCGCTTCGATGTCCGTCTCGGCAAACATCGCTGAGGGCAGCAGTCAGCGTACGAAAAAGGAATTCGCTCGTTACGTCGGATCCTCGTTGAGCTCTTGCTCAGAAGTCGAGCACCATCTCATCGTTGCGCGCGACCTCAAAGCGATCTCGCTGTCAACCTTTGAAGCACTAGTGGCGCAAACAATTACCGTGCGCAAAATGCTGTACGGGCTGCGCAGGAGCCTGACGAGCTGACTCCAACGAAGACCTGCGAAAACACCGAGCTAACTGCAAACGCAAGACTACCTGTTGTGAGTCATGGTTCTCAGCTATCGGTCCCGTGTCTCTGCGCCCAAATACATTCCAGCGCAGAGACACGGAACAGGTTACCGGGAACTACAACCCACAACAGGTAGTCTTGCGTTGCCGCTCTGGCCACAACAGGTAGTCTTGCGTTGCAGTTCTACCCAACCCGCTCGGTGACCCGATACCTACCTTGACTTGCTCCGCCTGTGCCCCCGCGCATTGTCCTCTTGCTTCGGCGCGTCTACATGCATCGCGTCCACCGGACTCTCCGCTCGACCCTGGCCAGCGCGGCCGCTCGGTCTGTCCTGCGCTTCGCGCTTCGCCAGCTCCGCTGGAATTTCCGGATCGCCCGTCCTCCGGCGCTTCGAGCCAACGTTTCGACTAGCCATCGTTCCTCCGATTTATTCCCAACGGTTGGCGCGCTTTGGATCGACGTCACGGTTCCCGGGCCGTGGTTTCCCCTTTGCGCTTGGCCCGCGTTTGCCCTCGGTCCTGGTG
>CADDZN010000025.1 GCA_902812375.1 bacterium
ACCTAAACGTCGAACGAGGCTCCCCTAAATCGACACGGATCCAAAGCAAAACCCCTCGTCGGCGGCAGACGAGGGGTTTCTGTTGTTCCGGAAGGCCGCGCTATTTGCTAGCTACCCACCCAATTGGCGCAACGTCGCCACCAATGTTCGCACTTTCGCCGCGTCGGCCGACGACGCAGCGTCAGAGTCGAGTTGGGCAGCGAGCGCACCGAGCGAAGTTCCCGCGGGCAGTGTCGTACCCGTACCCAATGCCTGGCGCAACTGTGCGATCCTGTCGGCGCCTATTCCCTTCGATCTCTCGAGCTGATCGACGTACGCCCTGGCGAGCGCTGGGGTCGCTGGCCACACGAACTGTGGTTGTCCCTGAGTGTTCAGGTAGTCGAGATGCACGCTCTTCGCCGCATCGATCTCGTTTTGGGTGAGATACGCACTCGGCGTCAACTCGAAGATGTCGAGGCCGCGCTGCATCTCGGAGCCGACGATTGCGCCGTTGTACCAATACGCTGACCAATAGCCGCCGCCAACCATTCTCGTGGAGTCCATGGGCCCGCGATCGAAGTACGCGATCTCGCGAGGATGTGCGGCGTCGGTCCAGTCGAACACCGAGATACCGCCCTGATACCAGGCCTGCACCATCACGTCGCGGCCAGGGATCGGGATGAGCGACCCGTTGTGCGCAACGCAATTCTCGTATTGCGTCTGTGGCGCGGGAAGCTTGTAATAGCTCTGAAAGTTCATGGTGTTGTTCGCGATCCTGAAGATCGCGTCGGCGCCCCACTCACGCCTGTCGGTCGCGCGGCACTTGGGCTGACCACCTCCGCCCCATTCGTCGGAGAACAATACCTTCGTTCCGTCGTTGTTGAACGTCGCCGAGTGCCAGTAGGAGAAGTTCGAGTCAGAGACCGCGGCGACTCGCACCGGATTCGCGGGATCGTGGATGTCGAGCAGGAATCCGTAACCTTCACATGCGCCACCCGCGAGACCGATCGCCGGATACACCGTAATGTCGTGGCATTGCGTCGGACCCGGGCGAACCGTTCCTGGTGCGGGCTGCGGACCAACGATTCTTGCGATGATTTCCGGAAGTGCGGCGCGCAAAGTCGCGCTGTCCGCGGCAGTCGGCGCACCCGTACCTCCACGCGCCTTCACGATGCTGTCAAGCTGCGCATTGACGAACTGCGATGGCAGCACTCTTTCGCTTCCCTGAATCGTTGCCACGAAACCGCCCTTTGCGCGCGCCGCGGCAACTGCCTTTGCATTGGCGGCGATGTCTTCAGGCGCCTCACCGTGACGTGCTGGCGCCGTAAGGTTGTTAAAGATTCTGGGCGAGCTGACGATTGCGGCCTGCTCAGGGTGCGCGAGAGGAACCTTGATTACTTCAATGCGGAAGAGCGCGGTGTTCGGCACCGAATCGGGTGAGCCGCGCATGCAGCCCGGCAGCTCATTTGGCGAACGTACACCCGCGGATCCTGAGATGTAGACATAGACGTTGTCGGGGTCCTTCGGATCGACGAGCAAAGTGTGAGTGTGCGACCCACGACACGTCTGAACGTTTCCGACGTTCTTCGGGTTGGAGAGGTCGCTGATGTCGAAGATTCGGAGACCGCGGAGGCGTTCTTTGCTGACGGTGTCTTTCACTCCCTGAGTGCCGCAATCGATGCGTCCGCTCAGGCCTTCACCAGAGACGAAAAGCAAATTCTTGTAAACGGAGACGTCGCTCTGCGACGCGGGGCACACATACCCCTCTCGGAGCACCGGATTCGTCGGATTCGAGATATCCCAGATCTGATAGCCGTTGTAGTTCCCCTGAATTGCGTACGATCCCAGAAATGCGAGATCGGAGTTCGTGATACCAGCGAACTTTTCCGGCGACGGAGTTTGTGACAGAGCGCGCATGTTCCAGATTGCCTGCGCAGCATCCGTCCTCCCCGCGCGGAGACCAACGCGCGGATCGGGAACTGGCTCGCCAACCGACATGTTCGAGATGGGCGGAATGCTGCTCGAACGCGCCGACCCCGCCGTGGTTGCGCATCCGCTCATCGACATCGCCGCCATTAGCGAGATGGGCAGAATCGAAGCGAGTCGGGCTTGTCGGCTGATATTCCGAAGTCGGTACAGTGATTCCATATGGTGTTCCTCTTGTGAGTGCGAGATTGGCTAAGTGCGAGATTGGCGGACGCTCGTCCGCCAACGGGTTACTGTGTTTCCAGGCCGAGCGTGAGAGCGACGAGCATCTTTTGCATCCGCGCGATCTCGGTAGACTGGTCGACATTCACGTCCGACGCAAACTTGAATACGGTTTCGTCCTGACCAGCGCCGTAGGTATCGAACAACTGCTTCACCATGCTGACCGCCCCGCGATGGTGCTGAATCATGTAGGTGAGAAACAGCCGATCGAACTCCGGGCCACGCGCGGCGTCGAGCTCTTTCATCTGGGCTTCGGTGAGCATGCCCGGCATGAGCATCTCGTGCTCGACGCCGTTCATCATCATCTTCATCCCTCCGGGAGTTGCATCCGGCACAGGCTGTCGACGGTCACGAAGCCAGTTCTGCATCGTCGCGATCTCATCCCGCTGCGAGTTGATGATCCTGTCCGCGAGCGTCCGCACCGACGGACTGGCGCCGTGGGTCGCGGCCCAACGAGCCATCACGATCGCCTGGGCGTGGTGATGAATCATCGACGACATGAACTGAACATCGGCCGCCGTATAGGGGTGCCGGATGCTGTCGGCTCGCGCCTGAGCGATGGCCGCAGCGTCTGGCGCAGTGTTCGGCGTCGGAACCACCGCGGACTCAGGAGATGTCCGGACAGCCATGGCACATGCGACCACGAGGGCCGCGGAGAGAAGAACGCTGATGCTACGGGTAGTGGGTGTCATTCAGACGGTGTTTTTGCGTGCAACAAGGACAATTAACACGCTGCACGCGGTTCTATCAACAAGCGCGATCGCTGACTTTCAGCTATGCCTCGCCGAAGGGCTTCCCGAGCGAGGGGACAGAGGTCAGAGTTTGACCGGTCACGGAGCTTCGCCGAGCACTACGTTGCCATCCGTCCCGCGTGTAGCGAGGGGAGTGAACGGCTCCAGCTCCTGCCTACGCCACCACGCGCCTGTCGCACGTTTCGTCTGAATGTCGGTAAACCAGTACTGCCAGAGAATCGTCCGCACCATTCTTGGTGGCTTCCCATGAAATGGATCACGTCTGAACAGACTCAATACACTCGGACTACCCTCGAGCAATCGCTCCTGGACAAGAACCACCCACGGAGACGCCCGCCAGGGACCGAGCGACGCGAACCAGAGGTTCCAGTCGAAGCGCGGCTGATATGGAGCATAGATGCCCGGGCGCTCGAAGATATTCTGCGGCTTGTACTGGAACGGATACGGTACCCACGTCTTGCCATCATTGCTTCCCTGAAATTCGATCTCGTACCGCGCCGGCGTCATTATCGCAAACAAGCCATATGCGTTGGCGATTCGGAATGGCTCCAGCAGCCGGTCGGGCAATGCGAGAATTGATGGTGATCCTCCCATGAGAAACGCAACGACTGTCGTGTAAAGGAGGACGCCGAGCACTAACCTTTCAGCGCGATCGTAGATCCGGCGCGGCGGCGTGTCCTCACGAGGCACGGATGATCGTGTTCGGAACCCCAGCCTCGCGAACGTGCGATCGTCGAGCAACAGTACGCCGAGTACGAGCACGAGGTAGTTGAGGAACGCGTAGTTCGCGGTCGAGATGATTCCGATCTGGAGCGCGGTGACAAACGCGAAGCATGCAACCCTGAAGCGCCTCGGAAGAAAAACAGCCCACACGATCACGAGCTCGACAGCGAATGTGATGATCACCGTCCCGGCGTGGTACCAGTGCGGAAACTGCTGAACGTACCAGCCCGGCCACGCGGGCAGAGGGCCGTTCTGATAGTAATCGTCCATCGCTGTCAGATTGCGCCAACGAGGATCACCACTCAGGATCTTCACCAGCCCGGATTCGAAATAAATGCGAAACCATTCCCAGCGCAGCATGAACAGGCTGAAGCGCGACGGAGGCTTCACAGCGCCGAGTCCGGGACGAAGACCAGCAGGCGCGAAAAAGATCGAAAGGAATCCGGCCTCCAGGAGCATTCCGTCCGACTGGTAGGAGGAGAAGTCCTGCAAAACGGCAATGCACGACAGAAAAAAGATCGTGCACAGAGCGACGGAGACTTTCGGCGCAACGTTCGCGATCAGCAGGAGTGAAGCAAATATCCCGAGCGCGACGAGGAGGGTGAGCGCGCGATCGCCGGAAGCGATCCAGAAGAGAGTCGGTGCCGCCCATACCCGCGTCAGGGGCCCGAAGTTCGTAGCGAGCGTTTCGAGATAGAGACCCGCCGGGAGTATTCCCTTCTCGCCGATCAGTCCATGGATCTGGAAGGCCAGTGAGTAAAACGCGGAAAAGAAGATCAGGCCGAGCGCACGCAAGAAGAACCAGCGCGCCCACAGATATCCTTCGCGCGTCGTGGGATCCGTCGTGGCGTCAGCGCCGGCCATAACTGATTGCATAAGCAATCGGCGAGCTACTGCCTGGAATCCAGGCATTTTCTCGTCGAACCATCGTCATGCAGGTGAAACAGACGCCGTTACGGTGCCGTAAATCTCTGGCGTGCGCGACAACAGGGCGCGGCGCCGCTAATTTGTAAAGGTCGTCAAGGATGACGCGACGATCGACGAGCAGTGCGGATCAAGGCACGGCAGCACTGGAGAAGAAATGGATAAGCAACAGGATTGGCGTGGGATTGTCGCTTCATCGCTCGGCTGGGAACAAGCGCATGCGAGTCTCGACAACGCGATCAAGGATTTTCCACAGAATCTTCGCGGTCAGAGACCGGATGGCTACCCGCATTCGGCGTGGGAGCTTCTGGAGCATATCCGTATCACGCAGCACGACCTGCTCGACTTCTGCCAGAATCCAGACTACGCCGAGAAGCTCGAGTGGCCTCAGGATTACTGGCCGTCGTCGCCAGCACCGGCGAATGCCGCCGCATGGACCAGGAGCATCGGCGCCTGGAAAAAGGATCGCGAGGCGCTCGCGAAATTCGCGACGGAGAGCGACGTCGATCTCACCTCCAGAATTCCTCGCGGCACCGGTCAGACCTATCTGCGGACGATACTCGTCGCCCTGGACCATGCGTCATATCACGTCGGTCAAATAATTGCTGTGCGGCGGTTGCTCGGAGCGTGGCCAGCTAAATGAAGCTACGAATCATCGAGTGTTCACCTTCGAGGCGCCGCGCGCGCGAGGAGTCCTGAATCATGCCATGCCTGCTCACTCTGCTTGCTCTCGCCGCACCGCGACTCGTTGTCGCGCTCCTCTGGTTCTTCACGCACTGGTTCCGTGGAGTATTCGACAACATTCTCTGGCCGATTGTCGGCTTCGTGTTTCTGCCGACGACTCTCCTCTGGTATTCCGCAGTGCATAACTGGTTCGGCGGTCACTGGACGTTCTGGCCCGTCGTCGGCCTCGTGCTCGCACTCGCGATCGACTTGGGTCCAGTGAGCGGACGTCGAGTGGGCGGCAAGCGGTGATGGCAGAGATGGAACGGCGGAATATCGAGAGCGATCTGACCGCATCGAGGACTGCCGCCGCGCCTACGATCCGTGTCAGGCGCAGCGACGAGCGTGGGTACGAAGATTTCGGGTGGGCGGATAACCGAATGACGTTCTCATTTGCCGAGTACGAAGATCCAGCGTGGCACAACTTCGGGCCGCTCAGAGTGATGGTCGAGAATTACATCCAGCCGCACTCAGGCTTTCCGCCGCATCAGCACCGCGACGTCGAGATTGTCACCTATGTGTCGAGCGGGATTCTCACCCATGCTGACAGCTTCGGTCACCGCGCCGGAATCACACCGGGCGAGATGCAGCACATCAGTGCCGGCAGTCGCGGAATGATTCACAGCGAAGAAAATCTTCACGATGAAGTAGAGCACAACTATCAGATGTGGCTCATTCCCAATCGGGCCGGAACGCAGTTCGCCTATCATCAACTAAAGTTCGCTCCCGAGGAGCGGCAGGGCCGGTTGCGCCTGTACGCATCTCAGGATGGACGGGACGGGAGCATGCCCATGAACACCGACGCGCTCATTTATTCCGGATTGTTCGCGCCGGGCGATTCCGTGAATCATGAAATCGAGAGAGGCAGAGGTGTTTGGATCCAGCTCGTCCGCGGCTCAGCGCGCGTGGGCTCGACGGCGCTCGCTTCGGGAGACGGAATTGGAATCGCCGATGCAAGTCGGATCAATATCGAGTTCCACGGTGAGAGTGAAGTTCTTCTCTTTGATGTCTCCATGAACCAGCATTTGCTGTGGAAGTAAAATCGCGCGTCATCGTGATCACCGGCGCGAGCGGCGGGATCGGCGCCGCTCTCGCGCGCGACCTCGCGAAAGAAGGCGCTAACCTCGTGCTCGCCGCCAGGCGCGAACGTGAGCTGCACACCGTTGCCGACGAGACACGCGCGCTAGGCTCCGAGAAAACCGTGAGTGTTCCTGTGGACGTGACTCGTCGCGAGCAGGTGTTCGAGCTGCGCGACCGGACGCTGGCCGAGTTTGGCCGCATCGACGTTTGGGTTAACAATGCTGGGCGCGGTATTACCCGGGCAGTGCTCGATCTGACCGACGAAGATATCGACGAGATGATCGCAGTTAACCTCAAGTCCGCGATCTATGGCATGCAGGCGGTAGTCCCGTACTTCATCGAGCGCGGCGAGGGGCATCTGATCAACGTCTCTTCCTTTCTTGGGCGCGTCCCCATCGCCAGCTTCCGCTCAGTATACAGTGCAGCGAAAGCCGCGCTCAATTCCATTACGGCAAATCTCAGAATGGATTTGCGTGACCACCCAGGCATCCACGTTTCGCTCATCATGCCGGGAGTGGTAACGACGGACTTCGCGCGCAACGTTCGCGGTGATGCGCGTCCGCCGATAACTGGCGGAGGACCGGGCAGACCGTCGATGAACGCGCAGACACCCGACGAGGTCGCCGCACGAATAGTGGAAGTCATCCGCAATCCGGTTGCTGAGCTCTATACCAATCCCGCCTTAGCAGAAGTTGCTCGGCAGTACTATGCCGATGTCGAGGCGTTCGAGCGGGGCGGACCGCGTCCTCAATCGCATTCGGATTGGAGGGCCAGTGAAGCGGAAAGCACTACCTCGAACTAGGACTAAACTTCGAACTGCGGACTTACTGCGAGCTGGGACTAGGACATACCAGTGACTTACTAACTGGTTCACTTCACTCTGAACGGCGACTCCGTTCTTGGAGCCAGAGAGGGAAAAAAGGAGGAGACCGGTAAGACCGGTGAGGAAATCTTTTTTGACCAGACCCGAGAGACCGATGCACTTCTATACAAGAGCAGTCATAAAAAACGTTCTTCATCGATCTTTATTAATCTATCCTCACCGGTCTTACCGGTCTCGCCCGCCTTTCCCCTCTACCTGCGAGAGCAACGAACCCACTACGGTGAGTGTTACGCAGTTGCCAGTTCACAGGTTGGTGCCAGTTACCAGTCGCAGTAAGTCCGCAGTCCGAAGTTTAGTCCTAGTCCTAGGTCGTTACGAAACCCGATCACAAGCGGAGGCCTTGCAATGAACGGAAGCGCGCCCAGAACCCAGCACTTTGTCAGCTATTCCTGCGCCCTTTTCGTATCGATAGCGCTGGTTGCATGCAACAAGAGCGACAACACGAACAACGGAACGCCGTCCGGCGCTGCAGCTTCCTCGGCGGCTGCATCTCAGACGGCGTGCGCTGCCGACAACGGCGGAATCACGCTTCCCACGGGGTTCTGCGCCACCGTATTCGCGGACACCATTGGGCATGCGCGACATATTGTCGTCGCCTCGAATGGCGATGTGTACGTCAACACCTGGAGCGGAGATTACTTCAGCACCCCCGCACCTAGAGGCGGATTTATCGTGGCGCTCCGCGACAGCAACAAGGATGGTGTTGCCGATGTGGTGCGACGCATCGGCCCCGACTCACTCCATGGAAGCGGCGGCGGGACAGGTATTGGCCTGTACAACGGATTCCTCTACGCGGAGCAGTTCGGGCCAGGCTCGGCGAAAATCGTTCGCTATCCTGTTTCGGGCGACAACCTTGTTGATACCGCGGCGAAATCCGAGGTCGTCGTTACGGGGCTGCCGACGACCGGCGATCACCCAATGCATCCATTCGTGATCAGTCAGGCTGGCGATCTCTACGTCGATCTTGGATCTGCCACAAACTCCTGTCAGCCGCAGAATCGTGTAGCCGGAGTTCCAGGCCGCAAACCGTGCGTGGAGCTCGAGACGCGTGGCGGAATCTGGCGCTACGATGCGAACAAGACCAACCAGCGCTTTTCACCGGCGGAGCGCTACGCGACTGGCATCCGCAACGCCGAGGGACTCGCGTTCGACGGGAGGGGTCAGCTCTACTCGACTCAGCACGGGCGCGACCAACTCTATGAGAACTGGCGAAAGTTCTACACCGCGGAGCAGGGCCAGAATCTTCCCGCGGAGGAGCTGCTCAAGATCGAGAAGGGCGGCGACTATGGCTGGCCGTACTGCTACTTCGACGGTACGCAACAGAAGCTCGTTCTCGCACCCGAGTACGGGGGTGACGGAAAGACCATAGGCGAATGCTCATCGAAGACGGGACCGGTCGCGTTTTTTGGCGCGCATTGGGCGCCCAACGGCGCGACGTTCTACAATGGAAACGCGTTTCCGGACCATTACCGAGGCGGAATCTTCATCGCATTTCACGGATCGTGGAATCGCGCGCCCGGCCCGCAGCAAGGCTACGAGGTTGTGTTCGTTCCCTTTACGGACGGAAAGCCGGTTGGCCCTTCCCGGTTCGAGGTTTTCGCGAGCGGATTTCCGGGCAGGCAGCTCGGTCCAGACACGAACGACAAGGCAGCGCATCGTCCTGACGGTGTAACCGTAGGTCCCGATGGGGCGCTTTACATCACCGACGATAAAGGGGGAAGGGTTTGGAAAGTTGTCTATCGTGGAGCGAAGTAAAGTTGGTGTCAACGGTAGATAGAGGACCGAGGACTCTGACCAACGGCATTGATAATTGCGGACTGATCGAGGATTGCGGATTGCTGACAAGTGCGAGTTTGTATTGGGTACCAGCTCTGGAGCGCAAGCCTTTGCTTTTAAGAGCGTGCTTTCTGCTCAGAGCCGTTAGCTAAGGAGCAGCAAGCGAAGGAACTGTTAGCGGAGGAACTGTTAGGGAAGGCGGATCACGACCAGACCTCAGCCAACTGCCCACGGCTAGGCTTTTGTCCTCTCTCCTCGATCCTCAATCAGTCCGCAATTATCAATGCCGTTGGTCCTCGGCCCTCGGTCCTCAAGCTGTGAGGTAAGAAGGGATGCAGTGTTGTCCGTTCCCACCCGAATCGTCTGAATAAGACGACCCTCTAAGGACAACCAAGTGACTAACAGCTTCTCGCGCCGCGGACTACTCCCCGCGACTTCAGCGTCAATCCTCGCTGTGTTCGTGGCCGGCTGCGGCGGCGGGCATCATCTCGCTGAGTATCCTTTTCCAAGTCGGACGCTGGCGGTTGTCTATATCGCTCCGCCTTCGCCCGAGCTCCTTACTGGGTACTACGATCTCACGAACTCCCAGAATCCTGTTGAGGCAGTAGTGAGAGCCGGAGCTGATGTCGCGCGTGAGCGCCAGGGACGGCGCGCCAGTGCACGGCTCGACAGCGCAGCGGCGCGCATCGACATTCCCGCGGTTCTTGCTCAGCGCACCCTTGAGAGAGCGAGCAGATACCTCGGCACTCGTCCAGTGAAGGACGAGCAGCAGGCCGATTATTTGATGGAAGTGCGCATGGAGAGATTCGGCATCAACGCCAAGGCCGACGAAGCAGCCTATCTGTTCACCTTCGCGGAAGCGGTCCTCCTTGACCGTCGTACCGGTCGTGAGATCTGGAACATCAACGTTCACGGACGCGATCGTCTCACGCCTTATGTTCAGAGCGGAAGCCCGATCCCTGGCTCCGTCATCACCGCCAGTACACTTGGCTCCGTAACGGTAGCAGACTTCCAGGGCGCGCTGAACCAGTTGATGGATTATTCGTCCAACCTCATCACCGACGAGCTGCGATCGGCGTTGCGAGACGTGCGCAACAAGTAGTTCCGCACCAGCGCAGCTCGCACCCTGACGCGCGACTGTCGAACAGCTAACGCCAGTGTTCTCGAGTGCGTTCAGCTATGCGTGCGCACCAGTTTCAGTTGCCGGTTTGATCGGCGGAAGCGCGGCTTCGATTTCCGCGCGATGCGTCTCGAGCCATGGTGGAAGCACCAGATGCTCCCCGAGCGTCTCAGCGTCTTCGTCGATAGTAAAACCAGGTCCTTCAGTCGCAAGCTCGAACAGCACTCCGCCTGGCTCGAGAAAATAGACCGACTTGAACCAGAAGCGGTCGATTACCTCCGTCGGGCGCCGGCGTGCCCGTTCGATTCTCTCGCGCACCATGAGTTCTGTTGCAACATCGGCAACACGCCACGCAACGTGGTGGATGCCGCCCACTCCCCAGCGCCCGCGCTCCGAGTCCGGAATCTCCCGAATCTCGAGATACTTTCCTGACCCTCCACCGTCGAGCCCAAAGGCGTTCCACTCGTTTTCCGCGCCGAGATCGACGAAGCCGAGCACACCGGTAAGGAATGCGGTGTTGCTGGCGAGATCGCGCTGCCACAACCGTACGGAGTGGAGCCCACGGATCTGGTGTTCCGGTGGCACCGGACTTTACTGCCACACCGTGAATTGTCGCTCGTCGGCGGTCTCATGCAGAGTGAGCGATAAGCCATGGACATCCGTGAAAGAAAGCGCCGATGTCTGGCGGCGAATCTCGATTTCTCCGACCGCCACACCGTGCTCGGCCAATCGTGAAGACCAGTAGTCCAGACTCCCGAGCGGAACGGCGAGGGAGACTTCCATTGCCAACCCGATTCCCGGTTTCGCCGGAGCCATTTCGGGCCACGGGAAAAAGGTTATGTCGGTTCCGGGGTGCCCCTCGCCGTCGGCGTAGAAGAGATGATACGTGCCCGGCGAGTCCTGGTTTACACTTTTCTTGACGAGGCGCATGCCAAGCACGCCGGAATAAAAGTCGACGTTCTCCTGTGGATCGCCAGCGATGCAGGTGATGTGGTGGAGTCCGGTTACGTCTGCCATAGCGTGGCTACTTGTGGGGAAAAGTCGACTAGGGCTTGAGCGCGCGAGTAGCGAGCTCGTCCTGGACGCGTGCGACGAAGTCAGCGACGGTCATGATCTCCTGCTTCTTTCCCGCTCCGCGAACTCTCAGCGCGATCGAGTCAGATTCAGCTTCGCGCTTTCCGACCACGGCCATGTAGGGAATCTTCATCATCTCGCCATCGCGGATGCGGTAATTGAGTGTCTCGGAGCGATCGTCGAGATGTGCTCGCGCTCCGCGCGCCTTTAAACGATCGACAACGGATTGCGCGAATCCCTTTACTTCATCCGCAATCGGAATTACACGCACCTGTTCCGGAGCTAGCCATAGTGGGAAGGCGCCGGCAAAGTGCTCGATCAATCCTCCGACGAATCGCTCCATCGATCCAACCAGAACGCGGTGCAGCATCGTGGGGCGATGCGGCGCGTTGTCGGGCCCGGTGTACTCGAGGCCGAACCTCTCGGGAAGATTGAAGTCGAGCTGCACGGTCGGGCCCTGCCACTTCCGCCCGATCGCGTCGATCAACTTGAAGTCGAGCTTCGGCCCGTAGAATGCACCGCCGCCCTCGTCGATGGTGAATTCCTGCCCACGCGACTCGAGAACATCCGCGAGAGTTTGCTGCGCGCGCTCCCACAGCTCGGGACTTCCGAGCGCCTTGTCGGGGCGTGTCGCAAGCTCGATGGTGTACGGATAGCCGAATGTCTTGAGCATCTCGTCACAGAGATCGAGCAGACGCGCGATCTCGGATGGAACCTGCTCGGGGGTGCAGAAGATGTGAGCGTCATCCTGAGTAAACCCGCGCACGCGCATCATGCCGTGCAACACGCCGCTCCGCTCGTACCGATACACTGCTCCGAATTCGCCGTAGCGGATCGGTAGATCGCGATAGGAGCGTTGCTGTGACTGATAGATGCAGATGTGGCCGGGACAGTTCATCGGCTTCGGCCGATACGCCGCGCCTTCCACGTCCATCGCTCCGAACATGTTCTCCTTGAAGTTCTCGAGGTGTCCGGAGATCTGAAACAGCTTCTCGCTCACGATGTGCGGAGTGTAAACGAGCTGGTACCCGTGTCGAAGAATGAGCGCCTTCTCGTACTCCTCGATCTCGTTCCGGATGATCGCGCCCTTCGGATGCCAAAGGATCAGTCCCGGCCCAACGCGCTGATCGGTCGAATAGAGATCGAGCTGTTGCGCGAGCAGGCGATGATCGCGACGCTTCGCTTCCTCCAGTCGGTGAAGGTGCGCCTCGAGATCTTCCTTTCTCCAGAACGCCGTCGCGTAGATGCGCTGCAGCATTTGACGATGTTCGTCGCCGCGCCAGTACGCGCCCGCGGTGTGCAGAAGCTTGAAATGTTTTAGGTAGGAAGTGTCCGGAACGTGCGGTCCTCGACAGAGATCGATGAACGGGCCGTCGGTGTAAGTGGAGATGATCTCGTCGCCAGAGAATTCCGAGAGGCGCTCGAGCTTGAGGGGGTCATCGGCGAATCGTTTTCTCGCCTCCGCCTGCGAAACCTCCTCGCGGACGAACGGATACTTCTCCGCGATCACCTTCTTCATCTCGCCCTCGAATTTCTCGAGATCTTCGGGCGTGAAAGGCTGATTTACCTCGAAATCGTAATAGAAGCCGTCTTCGATCGCCGGACCGAAGCCGATCTTTGCATCGGGGCGGAGACGTCGCACCGCGGTGGCCAGAATATGCGCTCCGGAATGCCGCAGAACCTCCAGCGATTCCGGATCTTTCTCGGTGAGCACGCGAAAGTCTCCGCCATGTCGCAGCGGAGTGTTCAGATCTATGATTTCTCCATTCACCTCGACCGCGATCGCATCGCGGAGCAGCCTGGGCCCGATCGAAGCGACTATGTCGCGCGGCAGCGCGCCTTCGGGAGCTTCACGGGTGGCGCCGTCGGGGAGCCTCAGCGTCAGCATTTCAGTATAATTTCGAGTACCGCAGATGGCCTTTATTTTGCTCCCTCGTAAGGTATCGTTTGCAGAAACCCTTCGCTACAGGCGCACTCTATGTCACCCATTCGTTATCGCGACGAGCCACCGTACATCTACGCGGAAGAAGACGAGGAATCCTCTTCGCGTAGCGCACTCTACATCGCCATTGGCGCGGCCGCTGGTTTCGCGGCAGGCGTTCTGATGGCTGAACGATTCGGAGGCTTCAAGGGATTAACGGACAGAATAAAAGATTCCTTCGGTGGCGGAAGCGAAGAGGACGAAGAAGAGTTCGACTACGAGGGGCTGGATGACGACGAGTTCGACCCCGATTTCGACGAGGAGACTGAGACACCAGAGGCATCACTCGATGGCGTCGAGGAGCTCGAGGAGCGGGTCCTCGAGGCATTTCGAAACGACCCGATCCTGAGCGAGCGCGCCGTCGATATCGGCGCGCTCGAAGATGGAATCATCGAGCTTACGGGTTCCGTTAACTCGGACGAGGAATCGCGCCAGGCGATGGTAGTTGCGCGGGGCGTCCCTGGGGTCGAGACAGTCGTCAATCGACTCGTCATCGGTACAGAGGAGGAGCTGTTCGACGAAGCATCGCACCGCTACGAGGAAGGAGATCCGGCGTTCACTGAGCGCCATTGGGAAGGCCAACAGGTGGGGACGGGGCGCCGGAGACAGGGAAACTCCACCGAGGTCGACCGTCACGCCGATCCGCGCAACGTGCTCGAGGATCGCTCGCTCAAGGAAGATCGCGCATTCATGGCAGCAGCCGATGACATTGGCGACACCGCCGAACGTCGGAAATCGTCGAAGAAATCCGCGCGCGGAGGACGAACCGATGGGTCACCGGTTGCGCCGACCGGAGTTCCCAAGGGCGATCACGTCGCCGATCCGGAGCACGCACCCACCGATGTGCCGAGAGCGAGGCCGGAGAACGCGTAAGCCTCACCCTCTCTCAGCGCCCGAGTGCGAACTGCAACAGAACGGGTGTGAGGCGGGAGAAGCGTAGCTGTCAGTTAGTTAGTCACGACGCCCTTACTTTCCTCGGCGGTGATCCGACCGCAGGCACATGCTTTCTCAAGCAATGGCGCGGGAGCAAGTAAGGCACGTTGTTACTGTCAGTCTGACAACTGCGCTTCTCCCGCCTCACACCCGTTCTGTTGGAGTTCCTCAGTATCACTGAGCCTCGCGCATGTCGACTCTGCAAAGCGAGCCCGGCAGCCTATCCCCTCATTTTCTCCCCCGTTAACTTGCGCGGAGATGAGCACAACCCAGCAACTCCACGACCTGCCGGTCCAGTACGAGCCCGGTCATACCGAGCGCATCATCTATGAGCGTTGGCTCGAGGCTGGAATATTTTCGGCCGATGTAAAGCGCAGCAGTCGCAACGGTGGCGACCGCGACCCCTTCGTGATCATCATGCCGCCGCCCAACGTCACCGCGGTGTTGCACATGGGCCATGGCCTCAACAACACCGTACAGGATGTAATCATCCGCTGGCGGCGAATGGTCGGCGACGAAGCACTATGGGTTCCCGGTACCGACCACGCCGGCATAGCAACCCAGAACATCATCGAGAAACAGCTCGCGTCCGAAGGGAAAACCAGGAGCGATCTGGGACGCGAAGCATTCGTGGAACGAACGGTCGAGTTCGTCGAGAAAACCGGCGGCGAAATTCTCCAGCAACTGCGCGCGATCGGCGCGTCGTGCGACTGGAGCCGCACGGCGTACACTCTGTCGCCCGAGCTTTCGATCGCGGTGCGCGAAGCTTTCGTGCAGCTCTACGAGCGCGGACTGATCTACCGCGGGCATCGCGTCATCCACTGGTGCCCACGCTGCATGACCGCTCTGAGCGACGAAGAAGCCGAACACGCCGAAGAGATAGGCAAGCTGTACACAATCCGCTATGCGCTCGCGACCGGGGGCGATTCTGTGCCCGTCGCGACCACTCGTCCCGAAACCATGCTTGGCGATGTCGCTCTCGCCGTTCACCCTGACGACGAAAGATTCAAGCAGCTCGTGGGAAAAGCAGTCCTCATTCCAATCACGAACATCCGCATTCCCGTAATCGCCGACGAGTATGTAGATCCCGCGTTCGGAACCGGCATCGTAAAAATCACACCCGCTCACGATCCCAACGATTTCGAGGTTGGCAAAAGGCACGGACTTTCGATGCCCGTCATCATGGCAGCGGACGGCACCATGGCCAATGGGGCTGATGCGGATTCGCGCGTGCCTCGGGACCTGCTCGGCGTCGATCGATTCGAGGCGAGAAGGCGAATCGTTGAGGCTCTCGACAAGTCCGGGCAGCTCGCCTCGGTCCAAGAGCACCAACACGGTGTTCGACATTGCTACCGGTGCGACACCGTCGTCGAGCCGCGCCTCTCCGATCAATGGTTCGTCAAGATGCAGCCGCTCGCGCGTCCTGCTCTCGAAGCCGTGCGTGACGGGACGATTCGCATCCTTCCCGAGCGCTGGGAGGCCGTCTATGTGAACTGGCTCGAGAACATCCGCGACTGGAACATCTCGCGCCAGCTCTGGTGGGGGCACCGAATCCCAGTTTGGTACTGTGAGAGCTGCAACGAAACGATCGTGAGCCGCACCGATGTCAGCGCGTGCACCAAATGCGGTGGCTCCGTCCGTCAGGATGAAGACGTTCTGGACACCTGGTTCTCCTCCTGGCTCTTCCCCATCTCGACGCTCGGCTGGCCCGACAAAGACGCCGCCGACCTCGCCGCATTTTATCCTACCGACGATCTGATCACCGCGCCCGAGATTCTTTTTTTCTGGGTCGCCCGGATGATCATGGCCGGCTACGCCTTCCTCGGCGCGCGGCCATTTCACACGGTGTATTTGCACGGAACCGTGCGTGATATGAATCACGTGAAGATGTCCAAGTCCCTTGGCAATGGCATCGATCCGATGGACGTCGTCACGCAATACGGAGCCGACGCTTTGCGCTACACGGTGGTGGCCGGAATGGGAATGGGCACCGATCTCTTGCTCGACCACCACGACCTGGAGCGATCCTTCGCTCCGGGCAGAAACTTCGCGACGAAGCTCTGGAACATCGGCCGATTCCTTCTGTCGAATGTTGGGACATCGCCAGTGCGAAGCGTCGACGAGCTCACTGACGCCGAGCTCACCTTGGCGGACAAATGGATCCTGGCCCGCCTCAACGCAACCATCCTCCAGTGCGACGGCGCTCTCGGCTCCGCTCGCCCGCAAAAGGGAAAATGGTCGCCTGAGGAATGGCATTCCGGTCTCCGACTCAGTGAGTACGCCGAATCAGCGCGAGCATTTGTGTGGAACGAGCTCGCGGACTGGTACGTCGAGGACACGAAGGGTCGCATCAGCTCCGCGGGGGCCGACAGCGAGGTCGCGCGTGCAGTCCTCGCGCACGTCTTCGACTTCGCGCTGCGCCTGCTGCATCCGATCATGCCGTTCATCACGGAAGCGCTGTGGCAACGTCTCCCTTTCCCGATCGGCGCCGATCGATGCGAGTTTCTCGCAATCGCCCCATGGCCTCTTCCTCACTCGCTCTCGGCGGAAGAAAGAGCGGCAATGATGCGATTCGACCTTGTACGTGAAGCGATCAGGGCGGTCAGGCAGATTCGGTCGGATTACGCCATACTCCCAGGGAAACCGCTCGAGGTTCTGGTTGGCACTCGCACCGGTGCAACGCTCTTCGCCGAGAACGCTCACCTTTTCGCGCAGCTCGCCCGGGCGCAGATAAGGTCTGGTGCCGCGCAACCCAACGCTGCCGCGCATGTGGTTTTGAGCGATGGTAGCGAGATCATCGTCCCACTTGCCGGCATCATCGACGTCAAGAAAGAGTGCGACAAGCTACGCGACGAGCTACAGCAGCTCGACGCCCAGCTCGACGCGCTTTCGAAACGTTTGCGGAATGAAGGCTTCCTGCGGAGGGCGCCCGCAACCGTAGTCGAATCGGAGCGGCGCAAGGAAGAAGAATGGGGCAGGCGCCGCGAGCAACTCGCTCGAAAGGTGAAAGCGCTTTGCGGTGGGTGATACCCGGCGCGCTTCTGGGAGCCGCCTGCGCATCTCCAGGAATGCCGCCGGGCGGACCCCCCGACGTGGCCGCCCCGCAGATCGTCTCGATAGTTCCAGATTCAGGAAGCATCGGCGTCAGACCAAAGGCTGTGATATTCCATTTCGACGAAGTCGTTGCGGAAAGACCGCCGTCGGTGACGTCGCTCGCTGATTTATTTTTGATCTCGCCGCGCGATGGCGTGCCCGACGTTTCGTGGCACCGCGATGCCATCACGGTAAAACCTGCGCACGGGTGGCGGCGGAACACTCCGTATACAGTCATCATGCGCGGTGGCCTCGCCGACATCAGAGGCAATGTGCGCAATACCGGCGCGACGACTTTTTTCTCCACGGGCCCAGTGATTCCGCGTACTCGCATCTCGGGCACCGCCTTCGACTGGGTGGCTGGAGCTCCAGCGACTGGAGCGCTCGTAGAGGCGTTCGTACCTCCAGATACCCTGCACCCATATGTCGCCCTCGTGGACTCGAGTGGCAGGTTTGCGATGGAGCATGTACCTCCCGCGCGTTACACGTTGCGCGCTTACATCGATCGCAACAAAAATTTCGCCATAGATCCGAGTGAGCCATGGGACAGTGTGTCGCTCAATCTCACCGATTCCGCGCGCACAGAGCTCCTGGTATTCACGCACGATACAGTCCCACCACGGCTGAGTGATGTCGCCGCGCTTGACTCGGTAACGCTCAGAGTGTCATTCGACAAGCCAATCGATCCGGCGCAAACGCTCACTGCCGCGAACTTCGCCGTGATCGGGCCGCCGCCTGACTCAGCCCGCGTCCCCATTGCGAGCGCGGGGCCGCCGCCGAAAGACACGACGCCCGCGCCTACCACGCCCGGCGCGCGCCCGCCTTCTCCTGCTCCCGCCGGCCGCGCGAAAGCTCCGCGCCCGGATTCTACCGCGGGTCCGAAACCTGTTATGTCGCGGCCATCGCCAATATCGAGCGCTGTGATTCGCTTGCAGCGACCGCTTGCGCCGAAAACTTCCTACCG